>JBIQMJ010000316.1:0-5350 GCA_044463445.1 Segetibacter koreensis | reverse complement strand
GCAACCATTGGAATCATTGGATGCAAACGACTATGCAAACTTTAAAAATCAATTGGAAAAACTCCCGGTATTCAGTTTATTACCTTCTGTAAAAATGTAAAAAATGAAGCTTCAATACCTGTCATTCCTGATTGTATTACTAACTATGAAAACTTTAGGTCAAAATAAAGAATCCGCACATTTTTTTAACTGGTCGCAGGCAAAACAACTTCCCGATCCTGAAGGTTTTGCAGGTTTGTACGCCGGAACATCAAATGGGGTCTTATTAATCGCCGGGGGCGCCAATTTTCCCGCTGGTAAGAGACCCTGGGATAATGCAGAAAAAAAATGGTACGACAATATTTATGTTCTTGAAAGACCAGGTGGGTACTGGAGAGAGGCAGGAAAACTACCGCGTGCAATGGGTTATGGAGTTGCCCTTACTGACAAAGACGGGATATTATGTATTGGAGGAGGCGATAGCAAGCAAAACTACAACGACGCCTTTATCCTCAAATGGTCTCACGGAACAACCTCAATTACTTACCTTCCTCCTTTGCCCGCCCCAATTAGCAATGCATGTGGTGTAATAGCTGATGGAATAGTGTACATTATGGGAGGTATTGAAAGTCCGACCGGAGAAACTTTGAATAACTTCTGGTGTCTTGATCTTACTGCGCCAGTACATTCTCAAAAGTGGAAGGTCCTTCCGGACCTTCCCGGGCAATCCCGTATGCTTGCAACGGCAGGAGCTTGCGACGGTAAAGTGTTTCTTTTTGGGGGTGTACATCTTTTCAGGTCCAACGGCGGACTTAAAAGGGAATACCTCAAAGACTGCTGGGTTTTTACTCCTTCCAAAGGATGGAATAGAATAGATGACCTTCCATGGACGCTTGCCGCAACACCTTCACCCGCTTTTCCTCAATCCGGAAAATTATTGCTTTTCGGAGGTGATGATGGTGCTTTGGCTTCACAGGTTTTTACATTAAAAGACAAACACCCGGGTTTTAGAAATGATATTCTTGCATATAGTTTAAGCTCAGGAAAGTGGTCTGAATATGACAAGATTCCGGTTGACAAAAAGACGGACAGTACCACCAATCCGCACAACAGCACTTATGCACCCGTAACTACACCACTGGTGATCTGGCATAATAAAATCGTCATTGCAGGGGGTGAAGCCCGCCCGGGGGTTAGGAGTAAGATGGTCTTGATTGCCGAACCATTGAAGGAAACCGATGTCGATGCAGAAACAAGGAGCCATAATATGTAAAGAGTTTGTTATGAAAAAATATGAAAAGTATTTTAATTACCAGCTACTTAATAAGGAACAGATTCAAAGATTTGAAAATGAGGGCTATTTGATATTACCCGGATTATTGACACCCGCAGGAATTACCCAAATGACCACAGAAGCGATGGCAGCATGGGAGCAGGAAAAGAAGGCTTTCGATCCTGGCAAGACCTGGCTTCAAAATTCTCTTCTTGTCAATATTCACCATAAAGCGCCTTTGGTAAGGGCCTATTATTATGAGGGGCCTTTGGTAGACATTGCAGGCCAACTAATAGGGGCAAATATAAAAGGAGCCACCTCCCAGCTTACATTTAAAATGCGTGGCAACACCAAACCTTTTGGATGGCACCAGGATAATGGATATGGCGAACTCGATCCATATAATGCACTTACAACCCTTACGGCATTAGACGATACCGACCAGGGAAACGGGTGCCTGTGGTTGATACCCGGCAGTCATAAAGGCGGTCAACTGCGCGTAAGACAAACGGAAGCGCAAAAGAAGAGCAATTCGGAAATTATTGTTGATGCCGATGGCATGCAAGCGGTACCAATGGAAATGCAGGCCGGCGATGCACTTATTTTTAATTGTTGGATGCTCCACAAATCCGATGGTAATTTTTCAAAAGACAGGGACAGGAGAATCCTTTTTCTTCGCTATGCAGACGCAGACGCTGTGGAAGTTTACAACGAAAGGAAACCAAGATTGGGCCGCGTAGTAAAAGGAAAAAGCCGCTTTCCTGAAGTAAATGCTTTTGAAACTGATTTATAACAAACAACAGGAACAATTTAAATACGTTGGCATGAAAATAATTTATAGGCTATTCATTTGTTTTTTTGCGGTTATAACTACAAATGTGGCTCAATCACAAGATCTTAACTTCATCTACAGGAAAGGAGAAGATGGATATAGTTGTTTCAGGATTCCGGCAATGGTAACCACAACCAAAGGTACAGTCCTTGCCTTTGCGGAAGGAAGAAAAAACAATTGTGGCGACGCTGGCGATATAGATCTGGTGGTCAAACGTTCATTTGACGGAGGAAATACCTGGGGACCATTGGAGGTAGTGTGGAACGACAGTACCAATACATGTGGTAATCCGGCACCTGTGGTTGACCGAAGCAATGGCAATATAATCCTGCTCTCTACCTGGAACATCGGGACAGACTATGAGAAAGCAATTACCGGTGGTACAAGTAAGGAAACACGAAGGGTTTATGTCCTTTCTTCTACTGATGATGGAAAAACGTGGACGAAGCCGATAGAGATCACTAAAGAAGTGAAACAGCCCGGCTGGACATGGTATGCTACCGGTCCCGGAGCTGGAACCCAGGTCAGTAAAGGGAGATATAGGGGGCGGCTCGTTATCGCCTGTGATCACGTGACAGCGGATACAAAGATCAGTTATTCTCATGCCATCTATTCAGACGATCATGGTAAAACATGGATATTGGGTGGTACCGCGCCAAAGGATAGAGTAAACGAGTCAGCTGTCGCTCAATTGCCCAATGGCAATTTGATGTTGAATATGCGTAATTCGGGTAAAAGTCGCAACCGCCAGGTAGCAATCAGTACAGATGGTGCCCGCACGTGGAAGCACATGCATGCAGATCCCGCACTACCCGAGCCTGTCTGTGAAGGAAGCCTTCAGTTGTATGATTATCCAAAAAGTAAAAAAGCTCTTGTCTTTTTAAATCCCGCAAGCCAGGTTTCAAGAAGCAACATGACCCTGAGAGTTAGTTATAATAAAGGTAAAACCTGGCCATTTTACAAAACACTTTATACCGGCCCATCAGCATATTCTGACCTTTCCGTGCTTCCAGATGGGGCTATCGGATGCCTGTTTGAAGCAGGTACAAAAAATCCTTATGAAGGTATTGTATTTCAAAAAGTGATTTTAAAGGATTTGAAAAAGATTAAATAGTATTGCTTAATTCAAGGAACCTCTTTGGCAATTGGGGCAGTGTATTACTGCCTGTTAACCCTGATCAAACAATTGATTTTGTCAGGCTTCGGGAGGAAATAGATTATCTCGTTACAGTAGGTCTTGATGGCATCTATTCAAATGGAACGGCAGCGGAAATGCACAACCAGGCAGAGGAAGAATTCGACGAAATTCAATTTCTGCTTGCCGAAAAGTGTACGAAGGCCAACGTCCCCTTTCAAATCGGTGCAAGTCATCCGGTACCTGTAGTAACGTTCGAAAGAATAAAACGGTTAAGAAGGCTGAATCCCCGCGCTTTCCAGGTCATTTTTCCTGATTGGATACCGCTAAACCAGGAAGAACAGGTTTCATACCTGCAAAGATTGGCAGATGTCGCCGGTGGGATCCCACTGGTTCTCTACAATCCCCCTCATTCAAAGAAAGTATTAGCTCCTGCAGAGTTCCAATGGCTTGTGCAAAATGTCCCCGAATTGATCGGGATAAAGGTCAGTTCAGGTGATAACTCATGGTTTGAGGAAATGCGAACGATTAGTACCCAAATCGCGGTCTTTATCCCCGGCCATTTCCTCGCCACGGGCGTTCACCAAAAAGTTGCGGCAGGAGCTTACTCAAATGTTGCCTGCCTGAGCCCCAAAGGAGCACAAAAATGGTGGCAGCTTATGCAGGAGGATCTTACGGAAGCGCTATTAATCGAAGCGCGGATACTCGGGTTTTTCCGAGAGGTCATTGCTCCCTTTCAAAAGGAGGGTTATTCTAATCCTGCGCTCGATAAGTTTCTTGTCGCCGTAGGCAATTGGTGCCCGTTGGGTACGCGGTTGCGGTGGCCTTACCGGTGGATAAGCGAAAGTGAAGTGGAACCGGCCCGTAAAAAAGCAAAAGAAATACTACCCGCATTCTTACTGGAAGGTTAAAGACACCTCTAAAGAGCGCTCTTATTTACAAAAATCCGGTGGTACTCTTAAAGCTATATTCTACCTTCTGGCTTACTGGCCGTTCAAAAGACCATTCACCTCCATCCAGTGAAAACACCGGTTGATCCATTTATCTTTTGTTGTTTTGTTGTGAAGCCCGAATCCATGACCCCCGTGCTCATATATGTGCATCTCTGCCGGAACACCGTGATCGTGTAGAGCAAGATAATAGCGAATTGTATTTGCCACTGGTACTATCTTATCATCCGTGCAAGCTACGAGGAAAGCAGGCGGCGTATCTGTGGTTACCTGCAATTCATTTGAATATTCATTTACAAGGCTTGAATCAGCATCAGCCCCTATCAAAGCCTTCTTGCTTCCTTTATGCAATATTCCCGGCTGAAAGCTGATAACCGGGTAAAGTAAAATTGAAAAATCAGGTCGCAAACTTATGTGCCTGGGGTTGTCAATGTAAGCCTTCTTGTAGTGGGTAGAAAGGGTAGAGGCTAGATGTCCCCCTGCTGAAAAACCCATAATACCGACTTTGGAAGTGTCTATCTTCCACTCTGCTGCATGTTCCCGTACCATCTTTATTGCCTGCTGGGCATCCTGAAGTGGACCTATCGACTTGTCTTTCATGATCCTGTCATCCGGTAAACGGTACTTCAACACAAAAGCAGCAATTCCCTTCTTGTTCAGCTCCCTTGCTACATTATAGCCCTCATCATTGATCACAAGGTAGGAATATCCTCCACCCGGGCATATGATTACTGCTGTCCCATTGGCAACAGACGCATTGGGCAGAAAAACGGCAAGGGTAGGATATGTCACGTGACTGATCTTGCCCCTTTTTGAAGTCGAATCATTTTTCTCTTTTACAGCTTTCGATGCAATAGAATTCGGTATTTCCTTGTAAAGGGGAATAATGGTCTGCCCCTCCGATTCCCCTGCACAGAATAGCGTAATTATTCCAATGGCCATGGCAAGCAATTTTCTCATATTATTTTTTCGGTAAAAATAGGGTAAAAAGAAATTTATGTATTATTTATTTGAAATTTATTTCAATGAATCTCCTGATGTCAATAAAATAAACACTAACGGTAAGAAAATAATGTACTACATAAATTATTTTTTCACCTATATTTGCTTTGCATAAATACTATTAAAGCCGCTTGCCATTCTTTAACGTTAATCTTCAGTATGTTCTCAAAAAAGGTATT
>JBIQMJ010000315.1:3311-5362 GCA_044463445.1 Segetibacter koreensis | reverse complement strand
ACCTTTCTAAAATGAATACCGATTTAAAAGAGAATATGAAAAGGGAAACAAAAAGAAATATTCTCTTAATTTTTTCAGCACTAACTGTAGTAGCAGTAGTCGTTGGTTATTCAATCTGGAATGAACCACACAAAGATATTAAGAATGCAACCGGTCTGAAGATTAATGCTGTACTGCTTTACAGCAATCTTACAAAAGATAGTACCATGATGAAATCAAAATTCATTAATAAAGTGGTGGAAGTTACCGGGGAGGTAAAGCAAATTTCTACAAATCAAAATGGAGCGCAAATCATTCTTCTAAAAACCAATATCCCCGATGGCTCTGTCAATTGTACCATGGAAGAAAAAATAAATAAGGTGAAGCAAGGCGATACCATTTCAATCAAAGGGATTTGTAGCGGCTATATCGGAGGCGATCCTGATATTGATTTGCCGGGAGATGTTTTTTTAATAAGATGTTATCCTTCTATTTAAAAAAATAATTTGATGATGATGCACAAAATGATTCTTTTAATAATTGGGTTTGCTTTTTTGAATATAAAAGCAGACGCGCAGATTTATTATACCAAAAATGGAAACATTTCTTTTTTTTCAAAAACCGTTTTGGAAAATATTGATGCAGAAAATAACCAGGTGATCAGTGTTTTAAATACTGAAACAGGAGCACTGCAATTCAGTCTTTTGAATAATGCATTTCATTTTCCGAAAGCCAAGATGGAAGCGGATTTCAATGAAGATTATATGGAAATTGATAAATATCCGCGATCAACTTTTAAGGGAATGATTACCAATCTGAGCGATGTAAATTTTAATAAAGATGGAAGCTACCCTGTAAAAGTAAATGGAGATCTGACAATCCATGGCGTAACAAAAAATATTTCCGCTCCGGGAACAATTGTGATAAAGAATGGAAATGTATCTGCCACTTCTACTTTTAAAGTGTTGGTAAGCGATTACAAAATAAAAATCCCTTCAATTGTTTCAAATAAGATTGGAGAAAGTATTGAAGTTAAAGTTGCCTGCAATTATCAAAAAAAATAAATTACCTAATCCTTTTTTTATGCCTGTTAAAATTTTATTTCTGTCCATTTTATTTTTTGTTTTTTCCGAACAAATTTTTTGTCAGGATTCCACTGACCTGATAAATCAGTTAATTCAGCAAACTGAAAAAAATAAAATTCATTATGCCGAAAACACATTCAAATATACCAGAGTTGTTGACGGCCATTCGGTGGAAAATTTGCACAAGAAAGTGTTGGATGTAAGAATCTCGCACCGGTTTGATCCAATAAACAGCGGCCTTTACAACTTCTTCGGATTGGATGTGGCGGTGATGCGGCTTGGCTTTGATTATGGCATCAGCAATAATTTTATGATCGGTGCAGGCCATAGTGTGTATCAAAAAACTTATGATGGATTTTTCAAGTGGAGAATCTTAAGACAGTCAACCGGAGCGGTAAACATGCCCATCACTTTATCATTTGTTCCAACCATCGCCGTCAATACATTAAGACAATTTGATTCAGGGAAAACGAATTTTTCAGATCGTGTATCTTCCGTTTTTCAATTGCTGATTGCAAGAAAATTTTCAGAAACTTTTTCATTACAACTGATGCCCACCTTTATTCATCCAGATAATATCTCTTTCAATCACATCAAACAAAACATAATAGCAATCGGCATTGCAGGCACTCAAAAGGTTTCAAAGCGAATGAATATAAACGTTGAATATTATTATCAATTGCCGGATGACCAGGCGCCGGGAGCGCATAATGTTTTGTCATTAGGAATTGATCTTGGCACAGGCGGCCATGTGTTCCAGTTGCATTTTACCAATTCACTCGGTATGACAGAAAAGTCTTTCATTTCAGAAACTCCCGGGCAATGGAGTAAAGGCGACATCATGTTTGGATTCAATATTTCAAGAGTATTCCAATTAGGGCAACATAAGAAAAAGCAGTAAATAAAGATTTATCCTTATTTTTTATTTTGTCTTTTTTGCAAATGGCTTCATCTTTAATGTCAATAAAATTCCACCGCTATTTAATT
>JBIQMJ010000315.1:0-3301 GCA_044463445.1 Segetibacter koreensis | reverse complement strand
AATTTTACTTTTCCTTCTCCAACGCCTTTCAATGGCAGATTGATGTAAGGCTCCGCAGAGAAAGAAAACTGCTTGTTGAAAAAATATTCATAGCCTCCGGAAAAACTCAACACTGAAAAAAAGTGTTTATTCCTGTTATTGATGGCCCAGTTTTTATCATAGACTTCACCGCTCATTGTTTTATAATAATAATCATAGTTTTCCTTCTTCATCAGGTAAGAAGACAGCCCTGTAGAAATAAACCAACTGTGATTTTTTATTTTCGTAAAATGATAATCTGCTTTAAGCGGAATTTCATACACCGTGCAATTGGCTTTTACATTTTCCAGGTACGCATAATTCGGATTCCCTCCAGGCAAATCATAGTCATTTCCACGAACTGAATAAATCTTCTTCGAAACATAAAATCCACTTCTGATACTAAACTTTTTTGAAAAAGAATATTGAATGCCTGCTCCGAAAACTGCGGTTAATCTGCCGATTTGATTTGACTGAACGCCGCTGATATCAGGCCCTATCGAAATACCGATTCCAAAATTATCTGCAAAAGAATTATTCGTTTTCTTTGATTTTTTTATCGCAGGTGTTGTTTTTTCTTTTTCGGTTTTTACTATAACTTTTTCTTCCACGGCAACTTTGTTTGTGTCAGAATTATTTTCGTCATTAATCACTGGTTTAGCATCATTATTGGTAACGCTGCTTTTTAGTTCAGTGGAAGAAACTGCTTTATTCTTTTCATTACTATCTTTTGTTGTTGGAACCGCTTGTTCTTTCAATTCATTTTCCTTTACCGCTACATCGCTCCTGGATAAAAATGCTTCATTTTTGTTTTGATCAATCGAATGGACAGCAGATTTATTTGCCTGTTGTATAGCTGCGAAACCAGGCTGATCATTATTTATAGTTTCATCCTCTTTAGAAGTCAAAGATTTTTTTGTTGACTCTGTAAATGTTAGCGACTTCTTTTCTTTGGAAGTTAGTGATGGTTGTTCTGCCAAAACTTTTTCTGTATTATTTTCCGAAGAAATATTTTGTCCACTTATGGAAGAATCTTTTTCCCCATTTTTGATCACAACAAAAAATACCAGAGCAGCCACCAGCAACAGAGAAGGAAGAATGAAAAATATCTTCCTTTTTTTCTTCTGCGGAAGATGTTCATCAAGAAGTTGAGACATTTTTTCCCAAGCCGTATCGTCATATTCAGAGTGGTAGTGCTCTGCAGCTTCTTTTATTTTTTTATCGTATTCGTCATCCAACATTTTTCTTTGGTACTATTTTATTATTGTTTTTGTTTTTTAAAATTTTTTGTAATTGTTGCCTCGCCTTGAAAAGATTGGATTTCGAAGTGCCGATAGAGATTTGTAATTTTTCAGCAATTTCTTCATGACTAAACCCATCAATAATAAATAAATTCAAAACAGTTCTGTAGCCAGGTGAAAGATGCTGAATGGCCCGAATGATCTCATCATAAGAAATGCGGTCAAAAGCGCTCTCTTCTCTTTCAGGAAGATAGATAAGCGTTGTTTCTATTTCATCCGTAAAATAATGCTTGTTATTTTTCCTTACATGATCAATCGCGGTATATATGATGATCTTCCTGATCCACCCTTTGAATGAATTTACTTCATCGGCATAGGCCGGTTTATACCGGTAAATTTCTTTAAAAACTTTCAGGAAACTATCATTAAAAATTTCGATGGCATCTTCTTTTCGTTTGGTATACCTGTCGCAAATTGACATACCATATCCGTAGAAAGAGTTATAAATTTTTTTTTGACTCTCTCTCTCATTCAGAGTACAGCCTCTGATAAGTTCGTTTAATTCTTTTGCCGATAATAAATTCATTACTTCCAAATTGACCAATCGTAATTATTCCAAAAAGGTTGCCAGAGTAAACTTTTTTTATCGATACAAATTTCCATGTTTTAATAATCATGTAGAAAAATTTTATATGCAATTAATTCAGGTAATTCCGAAAACAACGAAATAAATTGAAATTATTTTTTATTCGCTGCCACTTTAGGAGTAGCTTTATTACGTGCCCGCCATTTTTTCCAGAGTTGCCCTTTATGCATAACGGGCACATCACTGCCCAATAGTTTCCCCCAGGGTTTGAGTCCCTCCACCCTGTCAAAAATTATTTTAAGCACAGCAATAAAAGGCACTGACAAAAACATTCCTGATATTCCCCAGATAGAACCACCCAGCAATACGATCACCAGCGTAACCAACGCATTGATCTTAACCTGGGAAGAAACTATTCTCGGAACAATAATATGATTGTCAATAAACTGGATAACAGAATAGGCAATGATGATTCCAATCTGGGTAGAAAATCCATCTTTAGTCACTGTAGCAATTAAAATGGGAAGGACAATGGCTATGATACCGCCGATATAGGGTAAAACATTTAAGAGCGCACCGATTACTCCCAATAATATAGCATATTGAACCCCCAAAATCAGTAAAGCAGTTGTGTTTAAAACAGCAATAATAATTGCCTCCAGGAGCAAGCCAACCATATAACTCTGAATGGCATTTTTTGTTTCAGATAATACAGTTCCTACACGATCTGAATTTTTTTGAGCGAAAACTTCATAAAGAAAATCAAGGATAAGGGTTTTATAAAATAATATCAGGAAAATATAAACTGGCAGAAGAAAAACAACGCTTAATATGCCGAGCACTGTCCCCAGCGTTTGACCTATCAAAGGTTTCAGGCTTTCACCTAACTGAGACATATATTCTTTCTGCTTGCTCACTTGCAAAGAAAAATTATTCCGAAGCCAAAATTGAAGATCATGAAAAAGAGTGGTAAATTTTTTTTCAAGCATTGGCATGTTATCAGAAAATCTCACAATCTGAGAAGAAATAAAATAACAGATACCCGCTACAAAAAGTATGGTCAATAATAAGGCAATAGAGATTGCGGCAATGCGGTTAATTTTCTTCTTTGTCAAAAAATTTACAAACGGATTCAGCAGAATAGAAATCATTAATGCGAAAGCCAAAGGAATCAATATGCTCCTGAGCTCAAAAAGCATAAATACAAAAAGCATAATTCCAAACAGAGTAACGGTAGACCGAAAGAAGAAAGGATATTTTTTTTGCATAAATTATGGTGAGATTAAAATATAAATTTAAAAAATATATCTGGGTTTGATTGCTTATTATAAAGCTATATTTCAAATTCTATTAAAACCTTACCAAAAAAAAGAGGAAAACTGTTAGCTTCCTCTTTTATAAATATTTTTAAAAAAATCCTTTAATTGATATCACATAATTTGTCCTGCGTAACTCT
>JBIQMJ010000314.1:0-5389 GCA_044463445.1 Segetibacter koreensis | reverse complement strand
TATCTCCCAGGTACTAATTAATAAAGGATAACTCAATCAAACCCTTTCCTTCATATTAATTCCTTGCACCATTGGCAACATGTAAATGTTATAAAATAAAGTCCTTCAGTTTGCTCTACCGGAGTTCTTACAGCCATGCTCTAAGCTATAATTTTATCCCACATTAGCCGTCCGTGCCCTGCTTTGCTGCAAGGCTTGGAGATGAGACACGGACTTGGAGGGAGTAGTCAATATGAAATCGCTACAGTAACTTTTAATTTCTTAATAACTACGATATTATTCTTCCCGGGCGCTCTTTAGGTACGATGGATACTTTTGTTGTGCGTTCGTGCTTAAAGCTGGCTCAGAGCCTTCGATCTTAAAAATGAGATCTGCTTTAAATTTCTTGCTTAGGGCTAACTGATCCAAGCTTTTTCTTACTTTTTTATTTAACTTGATATTCTTGCAGAAATCTTATAAGATTAACAGCTTTCGCGTGAAGATTATTTAGAAAATCTATGGTAAATATATAAGATGTCTTTTTCTGGTGCAGATAAAATATAAATTCCTTGATCTGCTCTTGATTTACATTTCGCAATGTTGGATTGTTCATCGGTCTATTTATATTCCCGTAATTATCTACCATTGTTTCAAATACATCAGGTTCGAAAAGCCTTGATAAATATGGATATAAAAACGCGGTTTCCTTTTGTTCAATTTCCTTATTAGTTCCTAAATCTTCAAGCATTTGTTGATATGACATAATACTGTCAGAAACTTGCTGATTTCTGATAAGCCTAAGACCACCAGAATATTTAAGCTGTGAAATAGTCCTGTCATTCGATTTAAAAAAATTCACCTTTGTTACAAATCTTGCATAGTAATATAAATCGTTTCCTGATAAATTAACACCAGGATTGCTAAGCATATACATTAATGAATCAATCATAGTTTTGTTTCTCTGAATGCTTGTGATCGCTTCCGAAAGTGAGGAAGAGTCTGTTTTCAAATCTTCGATATATGACTCGATATATTCTTTTTCCCTATGTCTGTCTACAGTATTCTCTCTGATATTTTCGGCAACAAATCCAAGAAATACGGCAAGAAATATCATTAAGAATTCTAACACATATTCGCCCCATTTCTTTTTATGTGTTACATGATGAGGATGTTTATGTACTTCCATATTTTCAGTTTCTTGAATTTGGTTAATAGGGTCAGTCTTAGTGGTAAGAATAGTTTCTTCTGAAGAATTTTCAGATTGTGTATTTGTCGGATCATCTAAATTTTCATCGTCTGTTCTGTCTGTCATTTAGTTTAAATTATTTGGGTGTTTCGATTGCATGACGCACTAATGGTCACGCATTATGCAGGGCTGGAATTAGAATTACTATCTGACGGAACCGTTACCAAATTTATAATTAAAAGTTCATTATTATTACTATCGCTCACCAAAGTCTTTTGTGCCTGAACTGTTGCTCAAAGATGCACCACTGCTCATTGTTCGCTTGTCAGCCATGCCTGCATAAATGCGGATGTTGGCTGAAGTGAGTTATTCGCTTCAGCAATCAGAAAAGTATCGCGGTGTGTTGATTATAAAATTTGCAGTCGCCGGAATGTTTACAATTAAGCAGCCGTTATCATTTTAAAACGATTGGCTAAATGGATTCCGGCGTAGGAATCATTGCCGCACAAGCGAGACGGTTGTACAGTTAGGGGAGACGTTGCTGAAAAGGAAAAATCTTCCATATTAATTCCGCAACTTTAAGGTAGCTAAGATGCGAATGTCGGGCAGTATTTCTCGCTAATTCTTTATCCCTGTATTACAAAACGGATGAGACAATTGCCCATTTTCTACGGAGCCGCCACCACCATCTTGCTTTCTTTTAATATGGTCAATAGAGATTGAATTTCTATGAATAAAGCCATTACAAATTTTGCATTTTGGTGCAGCATTCAGTGCTTCATTGATGTAAACCGCTGATTTCCGCTCTGTGTTAAATTCGTTAGAAGTTACTAACTCCTTTTCCGTCATTAGAGATAAGTAATTGTATTTATCTGTTTTTGCTAAGTTTGCTGCAACGATGTCTAATGTGCTATTCGGTTTAGTTAATTCATTTATAACAGCGAAATAAAATTCAGTAATGTATGGGTAGCTCGCAAATGCCCCTCGGTATCTTCTTACGATTTGTTGAATTAGATAGTCATACTTTAGTACAAAGAATTCGAAATTTGAACGAACGGATATAAATTTTTGATATTGATTTGTTGATTCTAATTTCATAACAAAAGCAATAGTGGCATAAAATGATGCTACTTTATGCCGCCCGTCTTGGGAATAGAAATATACTATCGGGTGTAAGCCTAAGGATGAAGGATGATTGCTATTGATTCGATAAGCAATTTTTCTAACTTTTTCGAGATATTTTATTGTTATTTCACCGGTGTTATCATCAGGCAGGCTTTCTTTAAAATTGTCGCCTACGTTATTTGCAATGTTAACAAAGTCGAGTATTAGAGGGAGGGTTTGAGCGGAATAAACCTTTCCTCCAATTGGAATGTCAAGAGTTTTTATAGGTGTTTGAAGCGGTGGCGCAAATAGAATAGCATTAATCTCTTTCGCTAACTCTTGAACCTTTAATTGATTTTCCGATGTAAAGCCAGACCAATACTTGTGTCCTTTGCCGCTTCTGATAATTGCTCTAGCAGAAATGCAATTAGGTTTTTTTCTAGATTCAAGTAATATTAACTCAGTTTTATTTATTGGTGCAGCCTGTTGATTGATTTTAAAAAATGAACTTTCAGCCTTGTTTGCATCACCTTCAACCCATTGAAGTTGAATCGCGAGAGCACTTAAATTTTTTGCTCGTTGAATAATGGCTGGTTTTACCTTTTCTGGATTTGTGAGTGCAAGTTTGAAATCTTCGTATGATCCTATTCGTTTTCTTACAATTTTTTTAGTGTTTTCGCCTAATTGAATTTGGTCCTCTGGGATAATGCCATCATAAAACATTTTAGAAATCTTGCCGTCCCCGAAATCATCGTTAATCCAAGCATAGAGTGAGCTAAGTCGATGTGACCCATCGATTACGAAAATATAGCCGGAAGGACTACGCCATAATATAAGTGCAGGAATGAGGTCTCCATCCAAAAAACTCTCAATAAAATCTGCAATCTTCTTTGCATCCCATTCATTAGTCTCACGTTGGAAATCTGGCTTACGAATGTTTGAAAAGAAAAATGAATCGGTTTTTAAGTCTTCGATTGATATAGTTTCTTTTTTCTTTCCAGGATTAATGGTATCCTGTACTTCAAAGTCTTCCCTTGAAATGAGTGCGTCAAGATTAATTTTGGCCATAATAAATATGTATCAAACTGTCAGAATGGTTTTTACGTACCGCAATGTTCATAAATATAGCCTAATGTACAGGTATTGTCGATGTGGGGAATTCCTTCAGCTCAATATTATTCTGTCCGCCCTCCTTTTGGCAATACCTTGTCAGGCACAGTTTTTCTTGTTTCTTCAAGCTGTTTCTTAGCAATTACAATTCTATTTCTATCAATTTTTATTTTAAATACTTTTTCTATGTCATTAATTTGTTTTTCAAGAGTCGGTGAACTTTCAAGTAGTGTCCACAAATCAACAACGCCCTTAAATTTATTAAGAATTCTTTTTTCTTTGAATTTGTCCCAAACTAAAAATGCTCCCTTTCCCGCTACCTTACCCATATTCAAGTCCTTAAAAATTTCATCAGCAGATTGATTGTCAATTAATCCGTCTAAAGCATTTTCATAGTCTGAATCTTTAGCTATATCAAGAAATCTAAACATAATTCTTGACGTTTTATCAGTGTACCTTTTTACAAGAGTTGCCCAAAACTTTTTATATTCTTTTATCGCATCAATCTGTTCTTTGATAGTAGTAGCTTCATTTAAATTCTTTTCAAATCGTTCACAGCATAATCTAAAATCTGTAAAGTCATCTCGAATTTCCGCTAAAATTTTGGGAATATCCTCTCTGCTTTTTGATTTAGAAAGTACAATACTTACTAAAGGTGGGAGTGCTTGTAATTCACTTCCAAAATAGTTCTCTGCGTCACGAATATTTTGTCCTTGCATTTCGATTAATGTGTTATATACATCTTTTGAAATAGCCTTCTTACTTAATTCAATGAATTGCTGTTTGTAGGTAAATACCGGCAGCGCAGCCTGAATATTAATGTTAGTCACACTGTTAAAAAAAGACTTTACAATTTCGAAGGGTTTGTTGGTCGTTTCGCCAATTAGAACTTGAGTTTTACTGCCGAATTCTTTTTGTTCTTTTCCAGCAAAACCGACAGAATATGTTTTTACACCATCAACTTGCTCCGTAATATTTGATAGAACAAAATTTTTCTTGATCCTGTCAGCATCTCTCCTGCAAAAATCGTCTATTGCTTTTTGTACTGTGGCTTCATCCCTTTTGTCAACCTTTTCAACATAAACACACTGCATCAGTTGATTACCAAAGCCACCTACAAAGGATAAATTTTTTGATTTCGAAACAAGTTCTAATATTGGACGTCCGTTAGGGAAAAGAACCTTTCTTGTAATATTAATATGTTCAAATTCGTGACGAGGAATAATAAAATTACTCGCCAAGATGTATGACTCAATAAAGGCATTGAAGTTGAAAATAAATTCAATTGTCGGATTTCCATAGCCACCTATGACGTAATCCAATTCATCCAAAAGGTTGGATGAAATAATACAGCTGTTGCTCTCTATTGTCAATTTTTGGTCTGTCATAAAATTGTGCCTAACGTTTGCATTTACGAATAAGACGCAACTGCCAAATTCGTAAAACATTTTCAACGGTCATTTTCTTCGTTTTTTTTATTGTTAGTTGCCTCAAGCAATCCCATGTCTTCTTTATCAATACAGTTTTTGAAATTGCCCGTTTTATTATGATTAAAATATATTAAAGCTTTTAAATGCAGTTAATCTCAATCAGATCGTTTCATTCTCACAGCTAGTTTTCTCCTTGAAGAAAAATTGAAAAGCGCTTCAAGGTAAAAAATAAATCAATTTGTAAAAACAAATTTTTCACTTATTTATTGGTTTACTGGTAAAAAACACCAGTTGCTTATCTGAAGGTTCGTTCAATTTCTTCCCAGACCCGTCACAAATATGCGCACACTCTTTACAAAGGTGTTTAGCCCTTTAACAATTGTGCCCACTCTCATCACAATTGTGCTCACATTCTTTACAAGTGTGCTCACACTCTTGACAAATTGGCCCGCTCTTATTCCAAAAGAGTGCACACTTTTCACAAAAGTTTGCGCACTCTTTACAAATGTGCCCGCTCTTTTTACCAAAAAATGGTGTTTTTTTCTTTAATTTTTTGAATAAAAAACAGCACAAATCGCGA
>JBIQMJ010000313.1:0-5403 GCA_044463445.1 Segetibacter koreensis | reverse complement strand
GGGGCGATTGGAGTTTTGAGAATAAGTGGCGCTCAATCTTTTGAAATTGTCCAGAAACTTTTTCCTTCAAAAAATTTAAAAGAGCAACAGGCAAATACTTTGCATGTGGGTTTTTTAAAAGAAGAGGAAAATGTTTTGGATGAAGTGGTTCTTTCTCTTTTTAAGAAACCGGCTTCTTATACCGGTGAAGACGTGATCGAAATTAGCTGCCATGGTTCGCCTTATGTTCAGCAGGAAGTTTTGGAAGCGCTTATCAGGAATGGAGCCAGGTTGGCAAAAGCAGGCGAGTTCACGTTGAGGGCCTTTTTAAATAAAAAATTAGATCTGACTCAGGCTGAAGCTGTAGGCGATTTGATAGCGAGCAATACCAAGGCTTCTCAAAATGCAGCTTTAAAGAACATGCGGGGAGGATTTTCCAAAGTACTGAAAGATTTGCGTGAAGAATTAATTAAATTTTCTTCATTGATTGAGTTGGAACTTGATTTCAGCGAGGAAGACGTGGAATTCGCAGATCGCCACCAGTTTTCATTATTGATCGAAAAAATTTCAGAAACCGTAAAACAATTGATGGAATCTTTTAAGCTCGGCAATGTGATCAGGAATGGAGTAAGTGTGGCCATCGTTGGTAAGCCAAACGCCGGAAAATCTACTTTATTAAATTCTTTATTGAATGAAAACAGGGCCATTGTTAGCGAAATTGCAGGAACTACCCGCGATACAATAGAAGAAATGATTAACATCAAAGGAATTCTTTTCCGGTTGATAGATACGGCAGGAATTCGTGAACATTCTCAGGACATAATAGAGAATATGGGTGTTGAAAAAAGTAAAGAAAAATTCAGTCTGGCAGATATTGTTTTGTATTTATTTGATGTGAATGAAATGACAGCAGAGGAGCTTTCCTGGACAGTAGCTGAAATAAAAAATCAAAATCCAAATGTAATTGTCGCAGCCAATAAAACAGATCTTTTTAGCAATGAAAAGCATGAACATATTTTGGGAGAAGTTTTTATATCGGCTCAGCAGCAAACAGGAATTGAAGAATTGAAAGACAGGTTGTTTGCTATGGCTGGCGGGGAAAGTATTAAACAGGAAAACATTATAATAACTAATGCACGGCATTATGCAGCATTGGCAGAAGTTTCCAAAAGCCTGAAAGAAATTCAAAAGGCAATAAAAGATAAAATCCCGGGAGATTTACTTTCTATTGATATTAATCGTTGCCTTCATTATTTGGGAGAAATAACAGGGGAAATTACTAACGAAGACCGCCTCGATTATATTTTCAGCAAGTTTTGTATCGGAAAGTGACGGCTTTATCACATGATTTCATTGCTTGTAATTGCTTAAAAATTATCTAGTTGTAAGAGACTTGTTTTCATGTTTTACCCTTTTTTTTATTTATTTTTGTTGCGCATCTGTTGCCCTACTACCAATAGTTTGTTGCGCACATGTGAGTAACTACCGAATCACTCAAAATTAAATCTTTTATTATGAATGTTACGCTTCGGCAACGGAAGAGGGGAAAGAAGATAAGCCTCTATCTTGACAAATATGTAAATGGTCAAAGAGAACATGAATATCTGAATCTTTACCTTATACCAGAGCCTAAAAATGGCAAACTGACAAGATCAGAAAGGGAAGCAAATAAAAAGACTTTGAGTCTTACGGAGGCAATCCGTTCCAAAAGACATTTGCAGATTGTCAATGATGAACATGGTTTTCACGACAGGGAAAGGGCTAAAGGAAGTTTTCTTCGTTATGTCGAACATCTGATTGAAAAACGAAATACCAGTCCAAGCAATCATGCAAACTGGTATAGTATGCAAAAGCATCTGCAGGCTTATGCAAAGACGGATATTACCTTCAGGCAAATAACCAAAGATTGGGTAGAAGGCTTTAAAGATCATCTTCGAACAACCGAAACATCAACTGCTAGAAAACTTGCGCAGAACTCACAGCAAGCCTATTATAGTAAATTTTGTGCAGCGTTAAAACAGGCTCATAAGGATGGGATCTTGCAACATAATCCGGCTTTAGAAGTAGAAAGTTCACTCAATGCTTATGAAGTATTGAAAGAATTTTTTGATGAAAACACCATCGGGTTACAGGAACAATTTGCTGTGCTCTATATGAACCGGTCCAACCGTGTACTGGGCGTTTTTCCGGTATCAAAAGGTGGTATTACAGGATGCCTGGTGGATGTGCGCTTGATCTTATCGGTTGCACTTACTACTGCCACTACAGGAATAATGCTGGCTCACAATCACCCCTCCGGTAATCTAAAACCGAGCAGAAACGATGAAGAGATCACGCTAAAAATCAAAGAAGCTTGCAAATACTTTGATATCTCGGTACTGGATCATCTTATCCTTTCTCCGATAGAAAGACAGTATTTCAGTTTCGCCGATGAGGGACTGATATAAAACCAATCTTAAACCAAATCAATTTTTAAACCAGAATGAAAAAAATAATTTTAATAATCGGCGTATTCTTTTTGAAAGGAGAGGAGTTGTCTACTTCTCCTTAAAAGCTGATGGCGTTCGTCCAAATTTGGATTTGAACACCGTTGAAAAATAAGCAGCTGAAGAAAATCCGGACATAAATGCTACTTCGGAGATGCTATATTCTTCGTGTTGCATATAATATTTTGCCTTTTGAAGCCGGGTATTTACAATATAATCGTTCACATTACAATTTAGCAAGGATTTGACTTTCCTGTAAAGTTGTACTCTGGAAATTCCCATTTCATTGCAGATATCACTTACGCCAAACTTGTCATTACTGAAGTTGCTTTCAACTATTGCGGTAAATTCAATAATAAATTTCCGGTCTGCTTTTTTCGACACTTGTAATTTTTCTTCGGAAAAGATTTCACCGGAATAATGATCTTTTATTTTTGCACGATTTTGAAGCAGACTCTTTATGGTTTTCTGTAAGAACAAAAGGTTAAATGGTTTGGTAATGTATGCATCAGCCTGTGTTTCCATTCCTTCGATTTTTTGATTTTCCTGGTCCTTTGCTGTTAATAAAATGACCGGTATATGTGAGGTGCGAATATCATTTTTAAAAATTTGAGTTAATTCTAGACCGTTTTTCCCCGGAATGACTATATCACATAATATTAGATCCGGTACATGTTCAAACGCTAATTGCAATCCTTTGTTTCCATCGCCCGATTCCATAATTGTATAGTCCTTGCCCAGGCGGGATCTTAGATATTCCCGCATTTCATTATTATCTTCTATCACCAAAATTGTAATGAGCTTTGGAGCGGCAGCGGGGGTATTCTGGGCAGGAATATTATTAACATGATAAAGGTCCGTAATATAAAGATCGGGACCTTCATTCATACCTGGTTTATTGTCCATAGCAGAACCAAAGTCGCCTTCCTGAAAATGACTCTTTCCCAATGGTAACTTAATTTCAAACAGACAACCTTTCGTTCTTTCACTCTTTGCTACTATGGATCCTTTGTGCAATTCGATTAATTCTTTCGAAAGTGCGAGGCCCAATCCAGTTCCTTTATAATTTTCATATTCGCCCTGGAAAAAGGGTTCAAAAGCGTGATCCAATGCCTGCTGCGTCATACCCACCCCATTATCTTCGATCTTTATAATCGCGTTTTCGTCGTCTTTGGAGATGGCTACATAAACATTTCCAAATTCTTTCGTGAATTTGAAGGCATTCGATAAAATATTGAAAATAACTTTGTCGATCATCGTTGGATCAAACCAAACATTCAGGTTTCGTTCACTTGTTAAGAATTCAAGGTCAATATTTTTATTTTTTGCTAATATCCCAAAGGAATCAACTATTTCGTGAGTAAAACTTACCAGGTCATTTTCTGAAACATGAAGTTTCATTTTCCTAAACTCTATTTTTCTAAAATCCATCAACTGATTGACCAATCGATAGAGACGGGTTACATTTCTTTGGATAAGCTGAAGTCCCTGCCTTGTTTCATATTGAAGTCTTGAATTGGAGATTAATTCACCCAATGGGGCAAAAATAAGTGTAAGGGGCGTTCTGAACTCATGTGAAATGTTCGTAAAGAAATTGAGCTTAGCCTGGTGGGCTTGTTCTGCTCTTGCTGAAATTTCAATCAATTGCTCGCTTTGTCTTGAAATTTCTTCGTTTTGCAACTGCAATTTTTGAGTAATCCTCTTATTTCGTCTCCATGAAAAAAACGAGATAATACCTAAGATTAACACCAACAAAAGAGCAGCCGTCAATATATTATTAAAAATTTTTTGATTTTTGTAGACTCTAATTTGTTCATCAAGAACATTTTGCTGCCTTTCAATATCCTTTTGTTGGGAAAGAATTTTTCCGCTCTGCAGTTTAGTTATTCTCACATTCGACGAATCAATTACTGTTGTAGCAAGCTGATTTTCTTTATGATAAGGCTTGTTCTCAAGTATATTCACCGCTGTCTGAATAGCCTCCTGCCCCCCTGTAGGATATAGAACCGTCGCCGAAATAAATTTGTTTGCAACCATATCCAATCCATCTCCTTTGGTAGGGAGTCCATCGATTCCTATTATTTTGATTTTTTTTTCAACACCAAGCTTCTTGCAGATTTTATAAACATCCAAGGCCATAAAATCGTTTTGGGCATAGATCAAATCAAGGTTGCCGATGGATTTAATGGCTTCTTCCTGTTTTTGCAAGAATGGTTTTGAATTTACATCAATTCTTTTGACATAGTTGATCTTAGGGTAATGGGAGATGATATCCATGAATCCTTTGTGTCTGTCTATAACAGGCGAAGCGTTCGGTAATCCTGTAACTTCCATGATATTCCCTTTACCTTTAAGCAGGGCAACAGCGTATCTTCCGGCATTTTGACCCACCTCAAAATTCGAAGCACCTACAAACGCCGTGTATTTTTTGCTGTCTGTTCTCCTGTCAACCACCACGACGGGTATCCCTGAGTCATATACCTTTTGAATTATTGGAGTGAGGGGATCAACTTCATTGGGAGAAACAATTAAAAGATCTATACCATCGTTGGCTAATTCTTTAATTTGTTGAATTTGCTTTTCACTATTGCCGCTCGCATCCCTATAAACCAAATGAATATTATTATGGAAAGCCAGTTCTCTTTTCATTTCACTTAGCATCATAATTCTCCAATCATCTGAACCTGTGCATTGGGAGAAGCCTATCAGATAAGATTTCTTCTCACTCTTCTCATTACATGATAAAAGAGTCAAAGCCGAATAGAAGATTAGTAAACAATAGATAAATGGCAGCTTATATATGATAGAACGTTGAGGCAAAGATTGCAATGATCTTGGTGATGGATGAAATGGTCGTTGATATAATTACAAAATAAAATAAAAAATGATCACACTTGTGTTTTTACTGTTACAATATTAAAAAAAAATGAAACAATTT
>JBIQMJ010000312.1:0-5412 GCA_044463445.1 Segetibacter koreensis | reverse complement strand
AGGTTCTACTTGCTTTTTGCCACCCGGCAATCCACCAATACCGCGCTGTTGATGGTAGGGGTCCACGCTTGCAAAATTGTTAAGCCGCATGGCGATAGAGCCGGGTGTTCGACTAAGAAGATGAGCCAGATGAATTATTTCGGGAGTACCCGAATGTAATTTTCCAAAAGGAAGTTTTAAGTAGAGATTTAATGCCAATATCAATTCGTCCTTTGTCCAAAGTTTTCTTTCAGCCATTAATTTTGATTATCCCACAATGTAAGAAATTCTTATCGTATGGCTTTGCAAAATTGAAAACCTGCTTATTTATTGCTTTATTGTTATTGATTCAAGGAAGTTTTCAATTGATATTGGTTGTATTTCTGCCTCTGTTGTTTCTTCGATAGATTCCAGTTCATGCCAGTGATGGTCTGTCTCATCATCCCAATCATACTCTTTAAAATGCAAATCTGGTAGATTCCAATCTTTTGCGATAAACCAGCTTCCGTCAATTAGTTTGCTTGTTATTATCGCTTGTATTTGTTGGAGCGGTAATTCCATTGGATTTGCAAAAACAACCTGGTTGTACTGCTTATAATTGGATGCGTCGCGATAGAGGTAAGATAATTTAATGTTCATTGCGCTTCCGTTGTTTTATCTTCCTGTTCTATAAAAACAAAGCGGCACTGAGCATTTGAACAATTGCATAATTGCGTTGATAAATAATCCAATTTAAACTCAATCATTATCTCCGCTCTTGCACCACATTTTGGGCAAGTAACAGGCTGCTCTGTCATCAGGAAGATTTCAATCATTTGCAAACTTCCTTTTTTCTAAATAAGAACCGGTATGTTTTAAAACACGTTGAGAACTGATTATCAGGTAAATTTTTTAAGAACTGTATCGAAAGTCATTTCAACTTTAGTTGGTTTGAGGTTGCATTCCCGGATGGTAATTATTTTCCAGTCTTCCATTTTCAAAGCCTGAGAGGCTTTGTTGTGTTAGCTGCTTATTTCTATAGAGTGCTCATCTGCCATGTGAAGTTTATGAAGCTAAAAAGACAATTTTATCAATCAAAAAAGTATCATATCTTTATTCTGATAAATTATTTTGGAATTTCGTGTGAATTTTTAATAGTTTAAGAAATAAATACGGGAAGTATTATTTTTACATTATGTCGAGATTACCAAACGCACCTTTACAAGAAGTTATTTTTGAAATTCGTTGGGCTTTGGTACCAGGAAAGGAAACAGGTCAGATTATTGATGAGGGCTTTGAATTGGCTTCAGGAAGGTTAAGTACAATTATTGAAAAAGAATTTCCTTATTATAAAAGAATTATTCCCCAGGATGTTCCAGACCAATTAATGCATTACCAGGTTGTTCATCAATATTGGTCGGGTGAAAACAAGTGGCCTGTTATACAATTAGGGCCTGGAATATTTACTATAAATTGCACGGATGAAGGGTACGACTGGGAAGGAAGCTTTCAAAAATTAATAAAACAAGCAATTGATTGGCTGGATCAATCTTATAAGCGATCGTTGAATATTCGCTTTGCAAGTCTAAGATATATAGACAGCATTAGAGTAAATAACAATGGCGGGATAGATGTGAATTGGCAAAATTTTATTAAAACAAACTTTAATTTCGAGTATAGTAACCATTTTAACACGAGAGGAAGTCAGAAGCAAATTCAGGTAAATCAAACATTTGAGTTGAAAGATGGGTCAGATTTGCAACTTCAAATTGCTAATGGTGCACGAAATAATGAAAAAGCGTTAGTTTGGCAAACAGCTATACTTAAAAAAGACTCTTTTGACTTTGATAAATTAGTTTTGTGGGCAAATTATGCACATGACATAGCTCATGATCTATTTCAGGAAATGATTAAACCAGATTTATATGCCAGCTTTAGCAGAAAGAACAAAAATTAAAACAGAAACAGGTAATATTTCGAGTACAACCGGTTTGAATTTTTATTCCGGATGTACGGGTGCCTATATTTTTTTATGGAATTCACCTATAGATGTCAATACTTCTATGTTTGCCTCAGGAAGCATTCAGATTCAAACTCAATGTTATATTCCCGAGCTTTCATCAAAGGCAAAAGCGACCCTTCATAGACTCTATAGCTTCAAACAACTAAAGTTAAACTGGGATGGTAATGGAGCATTAGTTCCTGAAGAAGAAGTAATTCAAACCGCTGCAAATTTTCTATTTCTTCTTGATGAGTATGATTTACCAATATATTTTACAGCTCCGGGACCAAATGGTGAAATTGTTCTGGAATATAAAAATGATCAAAACAGTGCTGAGGTTTTTTTCGAGAGGGATAATTTTTCTGAAATGCTGCTGTACAACGGCGATGTACAGATTTACGCAGGAAAAGTTGAAAAGAAAATGTTGATTGATCATTTTAACCAACACTAAACTGGAGATGGAAAATGATATTATTGAAGTAAAAGATGAAGATAGATTATTAAGAAGAGTCCTTTTCACTGATCCCAGTTATGTACGGGAAGATATGACTGTAACATCGTTTGCATTTAAGCTTAGAAAGGAAGAGGAAGGACTTTCAGTTGATATCGAACGATTAACGACCTATGAAAAAAGTATCGTGTCAGTTGAAAAGTATCGTCTCTTTGCTGTTTCCTGTAAAGATTTAAGAAACCTGGACCTGGATTGTATTCACAAGCCGCTTCCAGACAATTATGCCCATGCTGAAATATCAGGCTCGGTTCTTAATAAAAATAAAGTAAGCAGCCAGCTCTCAAAATTCGCAGTTTATATTAATTACCCATAATCACATTTTCTTTGATAGTAATCTTAAATGTTCAAATGGTGGTGTTTCATCTTTCAAGCATTCATCACGAAAATTATGAACGTTTTGGATCATTGATTTTACTGCGATGAACACTCCGCACTTTCTTACTTACTTTCCTTTTTCTCTTTCCAGCTTTACTTTATACCGAGTCAGCGATTCGCCCAATATGGCTACCAGAGGGCTATTACCGGAAAGAAAAACCGAGGAGGATTTTACATTATCCCTGCAATTCCTGGCGCCAATGTTTAAACACCCTTACGTTTTTCCTGCGGGGACGCCGGATAACAAAACAGATTGCTTTTTGATTGATTTCATAAAATTAAAGCTCATTCGATTCCATTTTCTGTTGTCCCAATTTTTGGGACAACTCACTTCCTTCTGCTTTTAGCTTTGTTTTTAACGCATACTGGATGGCACGTCGACTTTCCAAAGGGCTTGTTTATACTGATTTCAGGAACTTTACGGGGGTCATTGAGAAAGCATGGATGCATATAAAAACAGTGGCATTGATCCAAAGGAACACATCGTTGAAGCCAACGAGATGGTAACAATTGGTTCAGGGGCAGAAAGAGAAATGCCAAGCTACAAATTATCCCGCTATGCCTGTTATTTAATTGTACAAAATGCTGACCCTACAAAGGAGGTGGTGGCAATTGGTCAAACGTATTTTGCAGTACAAACCCGAATTCAGGAAATTTATAAGTCATAGTCCAAATGCCAAACCCTCTCTCTTCCGGCCTTTCTTTGGTTGAGTTTCCGGACAAGGCAAGTTGAATCGCTTCAATTTTTTTTGCTGCCATCCCAAAAAAAAAGAACAGGTGATTTTACTTTTTAAAGTAGCTTTTTATCAATCGAAGATCTTATTCTGAAATTATTTGTTTCAAAGCAATACCTGCCTTGCACAATTGCAGGGTGAATTTTCATTTCATCTGCAAAAAAAATAATTGCTTTTTCATCAAAAGAAGGGTGAGCATTTGTAAAACTCTTCCATGCCTTTTTTTCAATTAAATGATTCCTGGAAAATTCGTCAGCTTCCTGTTCTTCTTTACTTTTTTTGTATTCCGTCGTATAAGAATCTTTATCCACATCTATAAATTCTGCAGTATTGTTACTGACAAGGTGCAACAGAATATGACCTAGCTCATGCATAATAGTAAATGCAAAATTATCAATTCGGGCATGTCGTAAACTAATTCCGATAGCAGGATTGCCATTGCTCCAAAATGAAATACCATCCACTGCACACTTCTCAGGATGGGGCAGGATAATTAATTTTATTCCATAGAATCCTAATGTTTCGATTGTTTTTTCAACCGTTTTCTCATTTTTAGTAAAAATGATTTTCAGTTCGTTAATTAATTGATCTTGTTTGCGGGCATCAAATTTAGGAACAGTAATTGATGATGCGTAATAATTGACCAATTTTACCCAACCAACCAAATTTATTTTATCAATAGACAATTTGTCGGATCTTCTAAATCTTGCATAATTGAGATGACTATAGACTCCCGCCAATTGTTCAAAATTATGAACCCCATAAATTTCTTTTACCACGGGGATATCTGATAAAGGGTTACCTGTTAGGACACCATGCTTTTTATAAAATTTTTCAGGAATCGAATGTTTAATCATTTCCCACTGATTCATTGCTGTTAGTCGTACATTATTTTTTTCCTTTATTTTAGCAACATCAAGATCATAACCACTTTGTAGATTGAGCCACAAAATGGCGTCCATTTTCAATGCTTTTCCTATAATTAATGCAATATCTGCATTCATACTCCTTTTGCCTTTGATGATTTCATTTAATTGAGTTTGCGGAATACCTGTAAGCTTTGAAAAATCTTTTTGTTTGATACCTCTTGATTCTAATTCATCACTTAGGATTTCTCCTGGATGTATGGCAATTGCAGGAGTAAGCTCTTTGATATTTCTTTCCATGGTTTTTGCGCCCTTTTTTTCAGGTTGCGCCCCCTGATTTATCAATTCATTGTCCGAAAACTTTTTAATTCTATTCGTAATGCTTGCTTATTTCTTCCAGTTTAAAAAGCACAATTTTATATGGCTCTTTATTTTCTGCTACCTCCTCGAAAATTAACCTGTACTGATTATTAATTCTTACAGAACTATATCCTTTTAGATTTCCTTTTAATTTCTCGTAATTAAGCCCGGCAAATTGAAAAAGTTGTTCAACTTTTTGAACTGATTTAAGTTTTTTTACCGTTTTAATATATAGTTTTACAAGAATTGGATTGGAACGAAATTGTTTATCCTTTACTTTTTTTTCCTCATACAGGTCAATTAGCAATTGATTATTAAATGTAATATCCATTAGTAAGGTGATATGCAAATGTAATAAATTATTCACAAAAAAGTGAATAATATTTACTTTTTAGAAAAAATATTTTCCTTCAGGTTATCACTTTCAAAAATCGGATCATCATAAAAGTTCGGTCTTACAAGCTCACGCCGGGTCGGTTGAAAAACATTCGGCTGAGATTAAGAATATCTAATGATCTTAACGGATTTGTACTACAGTACCTTTGCACTATGCCTTACAGCTACCCTCCTGCTACCCGCCAGCAATAAACTACGTTTCCACTACGT
>JBIQMJ010000311.1:0-5416 GCA_044463445.1 Segetibacter koreensis | reverse complement strand
TATAGAGTTAAAGGTTAATCCATCTGTTCCCTTTTCAATTTCAAAATAATTGATTCCCTTATTTGAAGGTGCTGACCAGTTGAGCAAAGCCTGGTTGTCAGAAAGCCTTCCCTTAAAATCAGTAGGATTTTGAAGTACAAAGCAATATGGGTTAGTGGTAATTACAACAGTGTCTGTTGCATAAACAGCACATCCTGATTGTAATCTTTGGGTAACTATATAGGTGCCGGGACTATCAACAGTAATAGAAGTCGGGGAATTATATAAATCAATATGTCCATCGGGTGTTGACCAGGTATATACAGAAGTAGAATTGGGATTTACTACATCTATCTGGCTTACCCCTACCAGGCCGCATAGCGAAGTAGTATCAGCGCTCATCATAACACGAGGCGCCAGGAAAAAATCAAAGGGGCCTACAAAATCTTTAAGAGCGGCCGTAAACGAAGTAGAAGAACGGGATTTAACCAAAACGCGGCGGAAGGGCATTCCGCAAGCATTACCTCCTAATAAGGTAACCGGATCGAGGCCCAGTTTAGTAAGATTTACACCAAACTCCATAAATTGTCCGGGTGTGTAATTTGCTACCGTCGAGTTATCGCCCCGTACCAGGCTAAAAGGTCCGGCCCATGTGCCTTTCTTGTCGGTATTTTCTATACCCGTATAAAAAGCGCCTGAAGATTTTGGAACTATTCCTGCGTATCCATATTGAGAACCTGAACTTGCCCCATCAAAAGTACCACTCCAGGTAAAAGCGGTAGGTGTTAAAAGTAAAGCAGACTTATCCACCCATATTCTTGCTTCTAAGGAAGAAAGTGTAGAACTGCCATAATCTGCAGAGAAGATGATGTCCCCCGGAGCAGTAATATTTCCGGCGGCGTCAAACCTCCAACTGGTGTGGCCCGCATCAGGACCATATCCATAAAATTTTAAAGTAGATCTATCGTAATAAATGTCTGTTTGATACATTTCAAAATCAAAATACCGGTCACCCGTAGTATTCTCGATAGATAGTCCTCCGAACATCCAAAGTGAATCTGATACATCAGGCCCGGCTCTTCTTACATGAACCATCATATCTAATATTTCATTTTTATCAGGAACAGACTGGGCTACCGGGCATGACCAATTTGCAGGGCTCATACCGTTTTTACTTGCTCCGGAAGCAAACATGGTAGAATCATTACCATGATAATCGCGGATAAAAACAGCGTCAATCCACATACGATGGTTTACCACTGTGTAAGCAGGAACACTCATGGTACGATAAAAAGGAAGTTGACGAAAAGCAGGATCTGTAGCATAACGTGCTACAATGGCGGCAGCGCCTGTTGTATCAATTACTCCCTCCCCTGTATAGCCAGCAGGGGATTTATTGAACCAGTCATCGTTGCCAATTTGAGCATTGCCATTATAAAAGTTAGCTTCCAAATCTGCTTCAACCCCAAAATTCGCCTTAATAATTGGTGTGATAATCTGAGCTCTTGCACAATTAATAAATCCGACAAAAAGCAAAATAGGTATAATTGATTTCATATTAGCGGATTTTAAAATGAAAACTTATGGCAACATTTAAAACGCTAAAGGTTGCCATAAATTGTAAATCAGTTTCACTTCTGTACTATATGAACTATTTCTACCTCTGAATAAAAGGTAGTTCCGTCCATAAGGGTAGCTTCTACCCGGTAATAAATATATCCGGGAAACACATTTTCATCTTGCCAGGTGAACCTTTTGTTGGCAGTAGAGGCCAGATTTGCAACCGGATCAAAAAATTCACCGTCATAAGAACGTTGAACCTGGAAACTGATTACATCATCTGAACTGGAAACCCGCCACATCAGGCCGATGGCATGGCCTTGCCTGTGTGCATTAAAGAAACTAATAGGATTACCAGATTGAGCCGGGGCCTGGTTTAAAATTGGAAGGTTTGAACCTGGCTTATCAGAAAAGCTCCAACCCGTTAATACAACAGATACAAAAATCAAAGACAAAATAATTTTTTTCATAAAGTATTTGTTTAGATTAATAAAAAACAAAATAAGATAAAGTTGTCTGGCTTTGCAAGGGGGATTCCGCGCTCTTTCTCCTGCTGATAATTTTACTGAATATTTTATTTTTTTAGGTGTTTTTACGGAGAAAAAATACCGGCGCAGATAGAAAGGAATTACTATCAATGGGTTGTACCCTACTGTAATTAAAGCAGTTATGAATGAAAATATTTTACCAAAACAATTGTGCCTGTATGACTCATAAGATTGCACATTATGTGAGTGGCGATACATATAATCAGTGCAAATCGGGAGGTTATTTTGTTACGTTTACAATAATCCATTGCCTTCCCAACGAATCATTCAGGAGATCGACATTCTTTTCGGGAAGAAGTGAAGGGAGAAAGTCTTGTTGCAAATGAGGATTAGTTAGAGAGGTTGTATTGGATTGACATTTGCTGTTTCGTCGGTCCCAACAAAAACTTCTGATAATCCAAAATAAATAAATCAATTATTTATTGCTTCACTAAAGGGTTGCCAGCTTTTTGGAAGGTTGGCAACCCTGGAACAGCAAATGATTGGTAATATCAACCGCATAACGGCTACCCCCCCCACACACACAAATACATTATTGCCCTTGCGAAACTTTTAAAACATAAGAAGGCAATAAGCCGTGTGCTTCTTTATGCGTTTTTATGATGGCCGCTGAATCAGGCGCTTGCGACAAACACATGATCGTCCCAGCTTTTGGATCTACCCAGTAATTAATAAAATTGACGCCGTATTTCTTTTCCACCGCCAGGTCTTTTTTGTGTGCGTCGGCAACATCTTTTGCTGTCACTGATCCGGGAGCAACCTGGTGCACATCAAGAAATAATTGCTCATTGCCTTCCATTGCTGCTTCAGGGCCGTCAGTAACCTGGTAAACATGTGAAGGCAACAAACCGTGTGCTTCTCGGTGTGTATTGATTACACTCTCTTCATTGGGAGCTTTTGACAGGCAATATATTTTTCCTTTTTCCGGATCTACCCAATACCTGATAAAATTCACTCCAAACTTACTTTCGGTTGCCAGGTCTTTTTCGTGTGCGGCAGCGACATCCGCAATTTTTATTTTACCGGGTGTCATATCATGAACATCGATATAATAAGATTCCGGCTCAGGCTGGGATAATTTGTTAATAGAAGAATCAGAACCAGTCACCTGTGCATTTGCTGATTGGTTGCCCTGGTTGCATGAAATGAAAACGAGTATCGTTGTAAGAAATAAAAAGGATAGTTTCATAGCTTTTGGTTTAAAACAGAAATAATAAATTTTAGAATTGAACCGGATGCATTTAAGATTAGCTTTTTAGATTTAGTTTAGTTCCACTGTCGGATTCATTGGATTAAAAACACCGTTGGGGTTATAATCCCATACCCACGCGTGAAGCAACCACAAGCCGAAACCGGTATTGCCATCCCAAACATCACCATCGCCTGTAAAGCCGGCGGGCTCTGGTTCCTGGAGCGGTACAGCGTATTCAACAGCCACCAATTGTAGTACTCCGTGCTGGTCTTTATTATAAACCAGTATTTCAGGATGGCTGATATCAAATATTCCATCAACTAACGAAATCTTCATGTAGTGATGGCCCATGTTGTCAACATCTACATGGATGTCCTGATAGCCATCGGCAATTGCATTTTGAATGTTCTTGTATTTTGCAGAAGCCGACCGTGCTTGCTGCAATTCCCATAAGGTTGTTGATGACAAACCCTGATAGCTGTTTATTGCAAATGCCGGGCTTCTCTGGTTATCCGTTTTTGCTGTGGTAAATTCATTTGCAGCCTTATCAACCATGCTCTTCTCACATCCGTAACAAATCAAAATAACCAGTAACAGTGATAGTCCGTAAAACGGTATAGATTTAATCTGTTTCATAATAACCTCCTTTTTTTTGTGTTTGAAATAGCTCAATTGTTTTGTGAAATTAGGATGTAGTAAAATTGAAGAGAAGCATCAACTTTTTAATGGCGGCGGCTTCTTTTTTAAAGGCAAAGGCTCAAAAATTATTTTTTGAAATGCCTTTTTCTAAATGGAGTGAAATGGAAGATGACCGGCAGCTTTCATTCAATGAACGGGAGATACTTTTGGGTGATTTTCAAAACATTGTTTTTTTTCAGTTTATCTAAAGTAATTTTATGAAAGAATCTCTTCATCTTTCAAATGGCCGTCCAATGCGCTGTTTACTTTCATCCATATTGGTTCTGATAACAGGCTTGTTGCACGGGCAACAGATGCTGTTTGAAAATTATAATTCTGATAATGGTTTATCACAAAACAGTTGCTATGCAATTTCGCAGGACAAATATGGATTCATGTGGTTTGGCACGCAGGACGGACTGAACCGGTATGATGGGCGGGAGTTTAAAATCTATTCAGCACAAAATGAGATCGGTAAAAAATTACCATCGAATATCATTACTTCACTTTTTTATGATACTACCACTGATCTTCTTTGGGTGGGCACCGTGCAGGAAGCATGCATATATAATGTTGCCGGCGATACACTGATGAGCATTTCTGAATATTATCCGCTTGCCTCACGGCTTGATAATATTCCCATAAAAAAGATTATTTCTTTTAAAAAAGGAGCATATTGGATCATTACTTTCAACTATGGCCTGATATATCTTAATACCAACGATGGTACACTCGAAACTTTTTTTAATGATGAGGAAGACAAGGCAAATGTTACCAGCATAGTGGATCATGAAGGGAAAATTTATGTGTCGCTCCTTTACAGGATGTTTCTTATGCAACCTGACGGAAAGAGTTTCGACCTGTTACCCTTTCACAAAGATTATCCCTTCCCGCAAATCAGGGAACTGTTTTCTTATGATCACGCACTATGGATTGGCACGATGGCTGAAGGATGTTATCTGATCAAAAACCCGGTTGAAAACGAGGAGAACATTGCGGTGTCAAAAGATTTCCCGGGTGGTATTGCAGGTTTTACGATTGATAAAAACGGAAATCTTTGGATTGGTATGCGGGGCAGTGGTATCTACCGTTACGATCCAAAACATCAAAAAATCGACAGGGCTGTGAATATTCAATTTGATGCTACTTCGCCCTGTTCCAATTATGCACTTTCTATTTTTACCAATCAACAGGGAATTGTATGGTGTGGTTTTTTTGATGGCATTACCAAATACGATCCTTATAGATTTCAGTTTCGCAATGTAGATAAGCAAACATCTTTTAATGGCTCACTTCCCGATAACATGATTGTCAGGATGTTTAAGGCGGGGGACGGCTCTACGTTTGTAGGAACGCTAAATATGGGCGTTTTGCAATGGAACAGAACAAATAATAGTTTTACCAGGTTTCCCGAATCGGAAGTATATGGCAATGCCAATAATGTGATTTATGATATTAC
>JBIQMJ010000310.1:0-5490 GCA_044463445.1 Segetibacter koreensis | reverse complement strand
TGTTTGGAAAAAAACAATACCCGGACTTTCAGCCACCATTCTTCCTCTTCGTATAATAACATTGCGCTTCCAATACTTTTCCATTGTATCATGATTACCGGAACTCTGGTATCAATTTTTAATTCCAATGGTGACAATAGTATCCATGCCCCAATCAATAGAATGATTAATAGAATAATCCAGAACATGAGTAAAATTCAGGAATGAAAAAATCTAAGAGAATGACAAGCGTCATTGTGAATGATGAATATAATCATTTGGAAACTATTGGCTGAAAGATAAATTTGTCAGAATAGCAAAAAATCGTTTTCAAGTATTAGGCCTTTATTTTTCTTGCCTAAGGTGTGCTGCATTCAAAGTAAGAAGGAGGATATGGCCTGGGGTAAGAGATGACTTCCCTGTTCTTTTTTATTGCTTTTCTTTTGCTTTTTGCCTTTCTAACTTTTTAAAATATCCACGCAATAAAAAATTGTGCTTTAAGGCTTCCATGCTTTGATTAAAACCATCAGTACCTTTTTGAATATTATCCAGGCTGGTGTTTAATTTTATAAGCATTGCAGAATCTTTCAATAAGGCATTGACCGTGCCCTTCCCGTCCTTGATATCATTTTTTACCTCGGCTACAATTTCATTTATTTCTGTCGTCACGGAATCTATTTTTTTGCCGGCTGATTTAATCTTAACGATGGCCTCATTCAAATTTTGGGCATAGACGGTATCTTTTAAAATTGAGCCTACAGAACCTTTTCCTTCTTTAATGTCATTTACAATAATGGCCAAATCATTAACGGTATGACTTGCTTTGGCGGTTGCCAATCTGATGTTTTCAACAGACAACTTTATATCATTTGGCAAAGACGGATCTTCAAGCAGCGACCATAAAGCACTGCTTTTATTTATGCGTTCTACTGTATTCTTAAGTCCTTTCGCAATGTCGGCAACATCCTCGTTTGTTTTGGCCAATGTTTGAAGCATCTTATCAGTATCCAGCGTCTTTCCAGATAAAAGGATATCACCCTCTTCAGCGAGCGGCCCGGGTTGCCTTGATGGACTGATATTGACGATCTTATTTCCAACAAGACCTTCTGTACCTATGGAAACGATGGCATTCTTTTTAATAATAGATGACATCCTGTTTTCAATGTTCATAGTAACTTCTATCAGGGTGTCGTTGATAATTTTTATATTTTTTACCGTGCCTACCTGAATGCCTGAGTACCTCACATTATTGCCCACTAAAAGACCCTGTGCATTGTCGAAAGTAGCTTTTAGGATGTAGGTATTTCCAAAAAGATTCTGGTTTTTGCCAAGCATGAACAGCAACAGGATCAAAAAAGCAAGGCTTGCAAGAACAAATGCCCCTAATTTAATGTTACTGATCGTTTGTTTCTTAGCCATAAGTGATCATTGAAAAAATTGTTTAACCTTAGGATCTGTATTTTGCATTAATTCCTGAAAAGTGCCGTTTGCGTAACATCGTCCTTCAAAAAGGATGATGACTCTGTCGCTGGCCGTACGCACACATTTCATGTCGTGCGATATAATGAGCGATGAAGTATTGTATTTTCTCTGAATATTTTTCATTAAACCAAGTATTTCACTTGATGTAATCGGATCAAGTCCTGTAGTAGGTTCATCATATAGGATGATTTCCGGATTTAAAATTAAAGTGCGTGCCAGCGCAATTCTTTTCCTCATTCCGCCCGATAATTCCTCCGGCATCATATTGATGGTGTGCAACAACCCCACATCATCTAATGCATTGTTCACTCTTTCGTTTACTTCTTCCTGTGAGAAGTGAATCCAGTGACGGCGCAATGGAAATTCAAGGTTTTCTCTTACGGTCATTGAGTCGTATAAGGCATTGCTCTGAAACAGGAACCCAACTTTTGCTCTTAAGGCATCCAGGTTTTCCTCATCCAGATCCGGGATGTTTTCTCCAAACATTTGAATGGTTCCTTTGTCGGGTTTCAATAAACCAATAATACATTTGATCAAAACCGATTTTCCCGACCCCGATTTACCCAGCACTACCACGCTTTCCCCTTTTTTTAAACTCAGGCTAAAGTCTATTAAAACATGATTGTCGCCAAATGATTTATGAAGGTTACGAACCACAAGAATGTCAGAAGTTGCTATACTTTCATCCTGTTGAATATGGTCGGTTTCATTAATCATTTTATTTAATTAAAACCCAGTGCAGTCGTAATTTGTACAGCCAGCAGGTCAACAACAAAAATCAAAACTGAGGATATTACGACTGCGGAATTCGCTGACCTTCCTACACCTTCGGTTCCTTTCGTGCTATTGTACCCTTTGTAACATCCGATAACACCTACAACAAAACCGAAAAAGAAGGATTTGAAAAAAGCAGGCAACACATCGCTGAATGAGAGGTTGTTGAACACCTGTGTCCAGAACAAATCAAAACTGGTAATACCACGAATATTCACGCCCAGCCAGGAACCCAACAATGAAATGGCATCGCCGAGCGTCACTAAAACAGGCAGCATTACAGTTGCTGCCAACACCCTGGTAACTACCAAATATTTAAAAGGATTGGTGCCGCTCACTTCCATCGCATCTATTTGTTCTGTTACCCGCATGGAACCCAATTCGGCGCCGATACTGCTTCCAATCTTTCCTGCAAAAATCAAAGCGGTGATCACGGGCCCGATTTCCCTGATGATAGAGATTCCCACAATGGCGGGCAATTGTGATTCTACGCCATAATCTACCATGGATGGCCGAAGTTGCATGGTTAACACCAATCCCATAATAAACGAGGTAAGCCCTACCAGGGGAAGTGATTTGTAACCAATAATGAAACATTGCCTCAAAAATTCAGTTGCTTCCAGTCGCTTTTTAAAACTTTGTCTGAAGAAGCGCCCTGTAAATTTTGTCACATCACCCACTTCTTCAAAGAATAATTTCGTACCAGGAATAATCAGTAACATAAGAGTTTTGAAATTTTAATTTGATAAACGATATCATTATCATTTTAACCTGTTGACCTATTGGCTTTATTTCATCAGTCCATTCAAAATTTGTGACTTGAAATTAGTTGTACAACCCAACAATTTGTATGTTTGAAATCATTACAAGAGATGATTTTAAATACTTTCTTTAATTAGCTCAACTTTGAACAGGTCACTTATAATAAACCCTATTTTGAAAAAAAATGATTGCTGTTATTTATATGTAGAATAAATCAACCGGATATCAAGAAAGTCGGCTGTCAGTTGGTGTGCGGACAGGTTAGTTCCTATCATCCACTGAGGGTTTAATTTATAATTCAATCCCCAGCGATGATACAATTTTCCTGCTTTTGGGTCTTTGTTATAAACCGAAAAACCCAGTTGCTGGCTGAAATTAAATTTCTTAAAAAGAAATTCATGCCCGGCCAAAATTCCAAAAAGATTGTAATCCAAATCAGGCCGTCCGATTATTTCATATTCTTTGTTTTTCCCTAAATCTGCTAACCATTCTGCGCCAAGGTTAATGGAATGATAATATCCTATTTTGCGGTTCAATTGCAATGCGAGCCCGTAAACCCAATAAAAATGTTTTTTATCAAGCGCAATAGATTTATAGGAGCCAAATGGAATCACATCAAAGCGCCACTTAAAACCAGGTAAAGGGATGACATTCTTTGTTTTGTATATGCCTAAGTCGTATTCCAGGCCGAGGGATGCAGTGGGAAAATTCATTCCATAATTTGGATGTTTTATCCCTCCGTTTGAAATATGGTTGAAATTTACTCCGGCATCAAGATTGATTTTTTTTGTCATTCTAAATGTAGCATTGAGCCCTACACTCAGGTACGGGTTAATATAGGAACTGTATGAAAAATTTTCGTTATTGAGTTGTTCGTGGTATGGATTGCTGTTGAAACTCAATCCTACTTTTACCACGGGGCCAAAGGTGAAATTATTATTATTGACGAAATAAGGTTTCTATGAAATAAGAACCAAAGATTCCGTTTCCTAAAAAATATTTACTGAAATGTAAATACGCCAGTGAAAAGCCGGAATTAAAATACCTGGAATTATAACGCTTTGCTTCTGCATCACGCCTTACCCGGTTTACTTTCAATTCTGCGCCGGCAATAAATGTTCCAGCCGTGTTACTTACCCGCACATCGTGGGCAAAAACAAATCCAGAAGTTGGCCTGACGGAAATTGTATAATGGGTTATTTTCTTTTCCGGGCGTGAGGTATCCTGGGCATCTGATTTTAGTACAAAAATCAACAGGAAGAAAAATATGCATTTAAATGCAGCCATTAAAATTAATTAATGTTATTTCTGATTTAAGAAAATAGCCATCGGAAAAGTATAGAAATACCTGGAATCAAATGCTGATAGCTGTCAGAGAATTTTCTGATTTGGACCAAGATGAACCTCTAAATGAAGCACAACACACCTCTGTTTATTTCTACGTTTATAAAGAACAGAATACGTTCAATGTAATAATTAATGTGATTGCCATTACTTCTTTTAATCCAATTGCCCGGGTCTTTCACTTATGCAACTAATTAGAGAATATGCGCAATTTGGAAATCCTTTATTTTTCCTCCCTCAGCTTTCAGAATATTTTCAATCCCCTTCAATATTGCGTCAGGATTAAAAGAAATACTGTCTATTTCTTCGTCCACTAAGAATTTGGCGAATTCCGGAAAGTCGCTTGGAGCCTGCCCGCAAAGACCTATTTTTTTTCCTGCTCTTTTAGATTGGGCAATCATTGTTGCGATCATTTCTTTAGGCGCTTCATCCTGTTCGCTGAACAGGCCGCTGACAAGGGCTGAATCGCGGTCAATACCGAGTGTAAGTTGGGTAAGATCATTAGAACCGATTGAGAAACCATCAAATATTTTGGCAAATTTCTGTGCCAGGATCACATTGGCTGGTACCTCTGCCATCACATAAATTTCAAGATTATTTACCCCTTGCTCCAATCCAAATCTTTTCATTACTGCAATTACTTTATTGCCTTCATCAATGGTTCTGCAAAATGGAATCATCACTTTTACATTGGACAATCCCATTTCGTTTCTCACTTTACGAATGGCTTCGCATTCCAATCTGAATCCTTCCCTGTATAATTCATTATAATAGCGGGATGCCCCTCTGAATCCAAGCATCGGGTTTTCTTCATGCGGCTCAAAATCCCTGCCCCCGATAAGATTGGCATATTCATTGGTTTTGAAATCACTCATTCTTACAATTACATCTTTTGGATAAAAAGCCGCAGCGATGGTAGCTATTCCCTGTGAAAGCTTTTCAACAAAATATTTTTCTTTATCAGGATATTGATGGGTCAGTTCATCAATTTTTTGTTTAACTGCCGCATCTTTCAATTCATTAAATTTCACCAATGCCATCGGATGAATCTGCACGGAATGGGTGATGATAAATTCAATACGCATCAGGCCAACGCCATCGTTAGGGTAAAAGGATAACTCAAATGCCTTGTCGGGGTCGCCTACAATA
>JBIQMJ010000309.1:0-5525 GCA_044463445.1 Segetibacter koreensis | reverse complement strand
CGGCATTAATGGATACAATATACCCGCTGTGGATTCTTACAAACTGATCGGGTGGTAATTTACTTTCAATAGCTTTCATGCTGCTGTGGCTCAGAAGCGATGGCTCAGAAGTGAATATTTTTATATAATCGCCAACCGATTCTATGTAGTAAACATCTTTGTATAATATTTTAACCAGCTTATTGTTGGCCCTGATAAAGAAATAGCCCGGGTACTCATTATTACCGGATGAAGCAAGCTGGCGCTGGCTCTCAATCTGAACTCTCGCCTTGTTGACCGCCTTCAAAAATCTTTCAAAAGAAACCGGCTTCAATAAATAATCCACCACCCCCAGTTCAAAACTGGGTACTGCAAACTGGTCGTGGGCAGTGACAAATAGGATCACCGGCGGGGAAAGCAGTGAACGGACAAATTCCAAACCGTTTATTTCAGGCATCTGGATATCAGAAAGCAATAAATCTACGGGGCTATTTTCCATAATATCCAAAGCTTCAAAAGCATCCTCGCATACGGCTACCAATTCCAGGAAATTAATTTTTCCTACAAAATTTTCCAGTATTTCGCGGCCTATCGGTTCATCGTCTATTATCAGGCATCTTATGATATTCATTTACTCCAGGTTTATGGTTAGTTCCACTGAAAAAGTTTCCCCCGAATCCACTATGGAAAGTGTATGCCGGGAAGGATATAATAATTGTAATCTCTTTCTTGCGTTGTCAATTCCAATGCCCCCAAGTTCGCTTATTTTTTTCGTTTCGGGCTTGTCATTCTTAACTGAAAAATAAAAACTGTTATTGGTAATCAAAATCAGTATTGCAATAAATCCTCCGTGTCTCCTTTTCAGTCCATATTTAAATGCATTTTCCACAAAGGTAAAGGTTAGCAATGGAGCAATCACCTGCCCATCTGCCTGTTCCTCGTGAATTTCACAAACAATATTAGCATCCTGCTTATACCTCATCTTTTCAAGTATTACATAATTTTCAAGATAATGAAGTTCTTTTTGGAGCGGCACCAATTCAGAGTTGGATTCATATAGCGTATAGCGCATCATTTCTGCAAGTTGGGTAATTACTTCGGGAGCATGTTCATCGTTTCGCAGTGAAAGGCCGTATAAATTATTTAGCGTATTAAACAGGAAATGAGGGTTTAATTGTGCTTTCAGAAAATTCTTTTCGAGGTTCAGTTTCTCTAATTCAAGAGTCAGCGCTTTTCTTTCGGATCTGAATGATTTGGAATAAAATTTTATAATGTCAAACAGGATCTTTATAAAAAAGAATGGTGATATTGAATAAAATACAGGAATTAATCCGACCATTATGTTCCGGGGTGATAATAACTGCCCCATGGTTTGTCTAAGGTTGGAAGCGATGCCTTGCTTATAATAAGGCGCTTCCACCACAAAATGTTTTCCGATAAAAACCAGGCAAAGGTGATTGATGATTATCCAGATAACAATGCATGCAGGAAATGAAAGAATCGTTAATACCACCCGGTCTTTCAATAACGTATGAGGAATAAGGATATAAAAAAATATATAAAACACCGCCATATTACAAATGAGGCTTCGTGTAGCAAACGCGAAGGCAATTTCCACGGGAAGGCTCGAATCAAAAAACAAGGTAGTCTGCAATAGGAAGGTAAATACTACCCACATTAAAAAGTGGCAAAAGAACCGTACCCATGGCTTATAATACCGCTCCAGGTCGAAGGTAGCCACTCTTTCAAGGAATGGCTTTTTGGTATTTTTTATCTCTTTATCCATAAACAGGCATTATAAATTTTTATGATAATGCAGGATTTGCTTATAATACTTAGCGGCAAAAACATAACTCATATATTCCAGCAACCTTTGTTCAGTAACGAACCACCTGTTCATGCTCATGTGAATATAACTGCCAAGGTTCTTTTGAGGGAGGGAGAGTTTCAACAGGCTGGCTTCCCTTTCTTCAAATTCCCTTTCAAAAATGAAAGAGCCCAAAAAGGTGGAGATAAGATTTGAAAATAACCTGTACTTAACATCAACGTTGAATTTTGTTTCCGGCCCAAATTCGTTGGAAAAGCTTTCCACCATTGCTTCGCAAAAATTCAATTTCTCTTTGGAACCCAATTGGAAATGAGATAACCACTTGTCAAGGTTTTTTATTGCTCCCAGAAATCTTGTTTCGTCATTACCTGAAAATACCTCGTGCGCAAGGCACCGAAGGAATAACCGGCTGTCATGGAAAAACGCCATTTCACTTTCTGTCATTGATTCGGCTCCATATCTTTCTGTTTCAGGCCGGTAAGTATCAAGCTGGAGATCCCACATAATGCCGGCATCCAAAAAAGGCCGGATACGGTTATAAACGCAATCAAGCGCTCTTGCTACATTCTTTTTATGGGGCTCCTGCCGGAGATGGAAGCGCAATCTAATGTGATAATGAGGATCAGTATACCTTATAAAAAAGGCCTTACTGACCACTTCTTCTTTCAAAAGAATCTCAACAGAAGGCTTGACTATTTCCATCAGTATCTTATCAGAAAAGCCGGCGCTGCAATATATTTTAAAGTATAACCATTCGCTTCCGGGTGCAAACGATTCTTTTATCCTGCCGGGAGATTCAGGCTGGGTAAATGGCAGATACTTAGCACCCTCTTTTTTTTCCAGTGGAAGAATAAATTGCTGAATTTTATATTCTGTGGAAATCTTACCATTTTCGGTTGCGCCAAAAGGCCATTCCACGAATGTAATCAGGGTCCGCTTTTGCATTTCTCTTAACAGCAAATCAAGGTATTCCGGGTTAAGGGTATCTATCAACAATTCGTTGTCTCCCTCGGATAAGGCAATGAATCTTGGGATCTTCCATTTTGATATAAAATCTTTTAAAAGAGCAATTGGATCGCTGCCTGAAGTGATCTGCATTATATCTTCCCCGTAGCAGAACCAGCGGGCACGATGCAAAATAAGGTTTTCATAAGTCACCCGTGGCAAAAATCTTCTTTTAAATCCTGGCTTGCCCCAGTCAATTTCCAGTCCGGTTTTGTCAGGATATTGAAGGAAACTGAGAAACTGGTAAACCGGCAATGCTGAAATGGTAAAATTGTGGGCATTGGACAGCCGCGGAATTACCCTTTTATGTAGCCGTGCTGACCTCAGCACCACTTCATTATTTCTAACGGAAAGAAGGAGGTCATTTACGGGTATTTGCCTTTCTTTCTTCACTCCTGCACCCGACAGGTAAGGGATCTCGTATTGAAAAAAAGAGTTCCTTCGGGCAATATTTCCGATCCTTCCACCGGGTTGGAACACGATCTCTGCAAACACTACCTCTTCATTTTTTCTTTGCTCATCATCGGCCAATTCTTTACAAAGGCTATTTATCCCGGCTTCAAGACCGGCGAATCTTCCTGGCAAGGCATTCGCATGCGCGTTCCCGACTCCTTCCATCAGTATCTGCCCGGAAGAAAGAACACTGCCCATTACTGAAAAATAAGAAGGAATTTTGGAGAACATTTCTTTGCCCGGGGGCAGATCCTTTTCCTCTAAGTTTATCTCTTCTGCAGTTGGGAAATAAATCACTTCCGTTTTCTGCAAAAACTCCTTGTTACTACTTTGCCTGCTTTTCCCGCCTGCTTGTCCGTCATTTTCAATTAATGAATTAAAGAGCGTATCGCCAATTCTGTCACTTGCAGGAAAACCTATTCCATACTCGGGGTCGAGCGCTTCTGACAAGGGGATCTCCCCTGAACCATATTTTTTAAGAAACAAGGTTTTAAAAGAAGCCATTCTATCAGATGCATTTTCCTTATTCCCCGAAAGTTTGGCAAAAACCCGTACTCCGTTCTTTATTTTGGCCACCTGTTCAGAGGTCAGAATATAAGCCATGGGCGGCGCTTTTTTTAAATCCACATGGAAAAGGTGATCCTGGCAGGGTATGATCTTACATTTTTTAAGTTGTTCTTTTATTTTCTCTATTTCCTTCATGGGTAAGTTTCCTAAAGGAAGGCTTTGAAAATTCCCTGCTGTTATTTGGAGAGATGCAAGAAGATCAATATACATTTCTGCCTGGCCCATCCCTTCGGCCTGCAACCGTTTCAATACTTTGAGATAACGGTTTATTTCCTCCTTAATGGTAGGCCCCTGCAAAAGTTCACTTTTCAGGAATTGAGACTTTATAAGTTCTTCTAAAAATTCTTTGAAAACATCAAACGAAACCTCTGCTTCTGATTGTTCAAAAATTTCCGGCAGGGTAAGTTGCTTACCGGCCATCATCCTGTAAATTTTATCCAAAAGAGGAATGTCCTCCAAAGAACTTAACTGGTAACGGGTTTTTCCGTCCTCAAGCAGGATTTCTGTGAAACGGAACTGGCCGGGTATCCGGTATAGGGTATCATTTAGCAAATACCTAAGCTTAGGATAGATAGCAGGATCAGTTTGAATCCTGTGCAGGATAATTTGCAACAACCCACTATCAACCCTCACCTTTCGCTTCATTTCTCCTGGCTTTGCAGGGCCTTTCCCATCAATAGCGATAATGGCTGTACCCGCGAAAATTCCGTAAGGCGTGGGTCGCGTATATGCCCGTATTAGATATTTCTTAAGGGTATGCAGCAGGCTCTTCTCTTTTTCCCCGTGCAACATTCCGGCTTTCAATTGTTCTACTCTTTCATATAACTGTGGAGAACTCCAGTACAAGGCTTCAGAGAAGACAGGATTTTTAAGGGTATTGTACACAAGGGATTCAAGGCTGCATGTGCTTCCATCTCCATTGAATAATTCACAAGATGAGTAAAGAGGTGTCCTTATAAGCGCTTTCCCAAAGTCTGAAAATATTTCCTCCATTTAAAATGGTTTGATTCCCGGCAGTTTAGAAAAAGCTTCTGTGTCACTGGCACCTGCAGCCATCCGGATTTTTCCGGTATAAAAAAAGGGAATAAATGGAATCATGGTAGTAGCAATTAGATGCGAAAGATAAGAAAGTAATGGGAAAATGGAGAATAGAAAATTGAAAACGGGGGCCATCAGAGCAGATTGGCTCATAAATGCAAACAGGCAGTAAGCGGTTGCTGTATATATCAGATCTTTTCGGCTTGGCGCAGGTAGTCGAAAAGTAATGCGTTCATTTTCAGGCTTTGGCTTTTATTCATAACATCCTGTACCACCTTTTTAAAGAAAAGTTTGATACCTTCTTTAAAATCATCAACCGGCACATCGAGTGTAACAACAGAAAAGGATGGAATTATTTTCACCTTTCCGCCATCTTTTTGAAAAGTGATCTTTCTACCGGAATATGAAAATTCAAAATCTTCTGTTCCATCCTTTTTCTGAACTAAAACATCACAAATCCTAAGCATATTGAAAGCTGAATCAAGAACAGGAACTTTTTGATGGTCAATGAAAATACAAAACCTTTCATTTTTTAAAGTAATTGTCCCCGGGAAGTGTCTTGTTCTTAAAGATACTTCATCTACTTCAATAATCTTAGTATCATCATAAGCCAGATCATATTTTATTTCAAACATGGATATTTGATTTTACCATC
>JBIQMJ010000308.1:0-5526 GCA_044463445.1 Segetibacter koreensis | reverse complement strand
CTCAGGCTATCAGTTCCCTGTGACCAGCGTGGATCAGGAATATAAGTGGTGCTTTTCAAAGTATTGAGATTTGCCTGTCTTACCGAAATAGGGTCAGATGCGCTCCAGGTCAATCCTGACTGAAGGCCTCTTTTTACATAAGCAGAATCCTGTGCCTGCTTATACATATCGATCCATTCAGGGCCACTCAACAGATCCATTTTATTGGCTAATTGTTGTATTCCATAATAGGAACTAAAATTAAATTTGGTTTTCCCGCTACGTCCTTTTTTGGTAGTAATTAAAACAACACCATTGGTGGCACGTGAACCATAAATGGCGGTAGATGCTGCATCTTTTAACACGTCGATCGAAGCGATATCCGTAGGATTTAAATCTGTCAGGTTATCAATGGGAACCCCGTCCACCACGTAAAGCGGATCGGTTCCTGCATTTACTGAGGCAGTTCCCCGGACTTTAATTTGCACTTCCGAACCTGGCGCGCCGGATGTAGCTCTTACCTGCACTCCGGCCATTTGCCCCTGCATCGCCTCGCCGATCTGAGAAATAGGACGTTCTTCAAATTTACTGGCATCCAATTGGGCAACTGATCCTGTCAGATCTTTTTTTAACTGCGAGCCATAGCCTACCACGACTATATCCTGCAGAGCTTTTTGAGAAATCCCTAAAGTGACATTAATAATGGCTTTGTTGCCAATCGAAACTTCCTGGGGTTCATAACCAACCGATGAAAAGACAAGAGAGCCTCTTCTTGAAGGTATCTGAATAGAATAAGTGCCATCTTCTTTGGTAATGGTATTGGTATTCCCATCCTGCAATGCAACGGTGACTCCCGGTAAGGCTTTACCATTTTCGTCGGATACTTTTCCGGTAATAGTCGTTGATCTGTTTTGAGCCATAAGGCTTCCCATGCTGTAAAAAATAAGTACAAAAAACAGCAATGCAAATTTTTTTGAAATAGTAAAATTTGGTTTCATAAAAAGCAATATTTAATCAGCAATTAATGGTGCGATCATGTAAATATAGCCAGGCATAAAATTGATAGCGTCCTGTACTATCCTGCAACTGCATTGAATTTAACCTAAATAATTGTAGAAATCACAGTTACATTTACCTGAAAAATCGCAAAAAAGGAGTGGTTTTGATTATTCTTTTTTTATGCATATAATTTTAAAAATGAGCCGAATAAAGCCAAATTGGAAATAATTTTCTAATCCAAATTACTATTTCATGCCGGGTCATTTTTACTCTTATACACATAGAATAAAATCGGGATAAAAAATTATCCAGGAAAAGTAATTTTGGTTGTTTTTACAGCGAGTTAATTGGTAAGACGGAAAATATCCGTCCATTTGCAGTGGAAAAAGAAATATCGGGAATTCCTATTTTGTCTCGTATCTTTTAATTCGTATATGCGTTACCGTTATCCAGTATCTGATCTCAATTTACTTAGCAAACCTGCTTATCGAGAAGCGACACCACTTCCGAAGCTTTTTCAAAAACTGCATTCAAGTGAGTTACGTTTGATGGGGGCGCATATAAATTAATTTCTATTTCGTCCATTAAAGAAGTAAGCATGAGGGAAGTATTCAGGCTTACATCACATTTATCCAATTCCTCATTCACTCTTTTTTTGGATAATTCACTGGCAGGCACTTTGAATTTTATTGAAAGATATTTTCTTAACCCAGCATCTAAAGCATGATAGAAACCGCTGCTGTCCTGTGATACGAGCTTTGTATGTGCTTCTGTCAGAGGATTTTCAGGAATAATAAATTGTTGCTTTTCTTTTTTAATTGAAACAGGTATCGTTTCATTTTTCAGATCATCCACTTCTATATTTTTTTCCAGGTCATCCTCGTTTTTATTTCTTTTCATCTTCACAAAAAGGAAAACCAAAACTACTAAAGCCACCAAAACGATACCTGTAATTATTTCCGTTCCGGTAGAAATAATCCGGTTGCTTTCCGAAGATTTGGCTTTATCCGCAATTGAATTATGAGGAATGCCTTTCCCTTTGGTTACGGTCACCTGTAAAGCATTAGTGTAAAGCGTTTTGTAGGTGGAAGAAGATGGATCAAAATAAGAAAAAGCGATGGAACCGATCGTATATTCTCCTGGTTTTGAAACAGTGAAAGGGTAAGTAAATGTTTTACTTCCCTGCATGGGCACCTGCTTCCTGTCTACATTATCTTTAACTTTTGCGTCATATCCGTCTATTCCATCCGGCCATTTAACAGCCGGCGCATTTATCAATTGGATATTTCCTTTACCGGTAACTGTAAGCTGCAAAGTGCCTGCATCATCCGTGGTAAATTTATTTTTTTCCAAAGAAGCTGTGATTGAAAAATCTCCCACCGCGCCGCGAAAATCTTCAGGTTTATTGAGAGTGGGCAAGGATTTAACAGTGATCGTTTCAGGAGCTGACTTCAGCGTCACATTTTTTTCAATGAGGCCTTCAGGAGGAATGGCATCTTGTCCAAAATTCTGGAACAGGTCAAAAAATCCGTTATTATCCTGCTGGTGAAGGTATTGTGATTTTACAAAAGTGACTTTGTTGGATGAAGTCATTGCCCCAAGCGTAATCTGTCCTGATTGCAAGGGATACAATTCCACTTTTCGAATGGTATACACGTTATATAAACGGCCATTGTATTTTTGAAGTGTTGAATTACTACTGATATCCAGATCATTTACCGAAAATCCATTGAAAGAAGGTACATCAGTTATGGAAGTTTCTGAAGGTAATCTCGTATAAAGCTGGTAAGTGGCTACGATAGGCTCTCCCACATAGCAGGTCTTTTTATTTACATCCAGTTTTATAAATAAATTTTTTGCTGTTTTTTCCTCTGCATTTTCATTGGGTTTTAAAATATAATCATCAAACTGGTGGGTAACCGGCGTGGGTGGAAAATCAAAATTTAAATTGGGAAAAGATGGAAAATTTTGCCGTGAATTATTTGGCTGCGATGGTGCTACTGAGCCTTTCACCACTTCAATTGTAACCGGGTTTGTGGTAAGTTTTTGCCCATCAGCGACGGCGGTAGCAGAACCAATAGTAAATTTGCCGGTGGATGCAGGAGCCAAGGTATAGCCCAAAGCTACATACCCGCTTATTTTGCCATTGATATTGGATTGACTTCTTTCCTGGTTAGGCCCTGATACGACTGTAAAATTATTAAAATCAGGAGGTGTGATATTATCTACGCTGCCTGCATTTTCCACTTTAAATTTGATATGTAATAAATCGTTTTTCCCGATCTTTTTTTGAGGACAATCCACGCTGAATTTTACTTGCGCCTCAAGATTTTTAGCAATAAGAAGTCCTGGAAGGAAGAAGAAAAAAAGGAATTTGATTGCAAATGTAGATCGTAAAAATAGTACCATTTCTTCAGCAAAAGGTGAGTTACAAAAATACTTGGAATTGAATTTAAAAAAAGGTTAATAGAGGAAGGCGCTGTTAAAATCCATTAAGGTAAATCACCTAAAATGGGACGGATAACAATGTCTTCCACGCATGCCTGCGGCGAAAGATGGGAAGCCGCAAACACCAGATCAGCAACATCATTCGCCTTCATTAATCTTTGTGGCTCGTGACCCGCGCCTTCCCACGAAGAGGTATAAACCGCGCCAGGATAGACTGCAGTAACTTTTATGAAATACGGCTTCAGTTCTTCTCTCAGGTTTCTGCTGAATCCCATTAAAGCAAATTTGCTGATGCTGTAAGAGCCTCCATTACTATACGCTTTCAAAGAGGCGATAGAACACATATTAAAAATATGCCCGGATTTATTTTTTATCATCCGGGGAAGCAGCGCCCTTGTTAAATGATAAGCAGAATATAAATTAACTTCAATCATCTGTTCCAGGTTGCCTTCCGGCTCATTATAAATACTTCCCGGCACAAACTGGCCCGCATTATTGATAAGAATATCAATGTTTATATTTTTATCTAAAATCCATTTAACAAAATCTAAAATTTTTTCTTTTTTTGATAGATCTACAGCAAAATATTGAACAGAATTATTGTACCTGCTATTTAATTCTTCAGCAGTTTGAGCAAGCTCTTTTTTATTTCGGGAGCAAATAAAAATATTATTACCAGCAGCCGCAAATTTTTCAGCCATAGCTTTTCCCATACCTTTGCTGCCCCCGGTGATTACAATATTCATATTATTCGTTCGTTTTATCTACCGGACAAATCTAAAGAAACTTAAGCCGACAATTTAAAATTAGGTTATTTGAAATACAAACATCTTTTTTTCGATCTGGATCATACGCTTTGGGATTTTGATGCCAATGCCGAGGAATCATTGGCAGAATTGTACCGGTTTTTCAACCTGGAATCAAAGGCCATCGGGTCTTTCACCCAATTTTACCAGATTTATCTCAATCACAACAAAATTTTGTGGAGCAGGTATGAAAAAGGATATATTGCTATAGAGGAATTGAAATGGAGGAGAATGTGGCGCACACTCCTTGATTTTCACATAGCCGATGAAAAGCTCGCTAAAGATATGAGCGAATTTTTCCTGGAAAGTCTTCCTACCAAAAAGCGTGTTTTTGATTATACTTACGAAATCCTGGAATACCTGACAGAAAAAAAATATTCACTTCATCTTATTACTAATGGTTTTGAAAAAACGCAGCGGCTCAAATTAAAAAGTTCCAGCCTTTTAAACTATTTTACTCATATCGTCACTTCTGAATGTTCTAATTCGGTGAAACCTAAAAAAGAAATTTTTGAATTTGCTTTGAATAAAGCCCAATGTAAAAATGAAGAGGCTATTATGATTGGTGATAACCTGGAAGCTGATATACTTGGTGCAAAAAATGTGGGCATGGATACCGTATTTGTCAATCATATTAATGAAAAAAACTGTACCGGGCCTACTTATACCATCAGCCATTTAAGGGAATTGGAAAATATTTTGTAAATATTATTTATTTCCCATCATTTTTTGATTGAATTCTTTTGAATTCCCTTTGGGGATAGAAAGAGTGCTCCATTTTTCATTGGCACACATTTTCCCGATATAAATAATTTGGCCCACATGATTTGAATAATGCGCCAATTGCCGGTTGATCGCATCTCCCACGTTATGGGGTTCTTTTCTTATAAGAATCGTTTTGGAAAGATCTTCTTCTTTTAATGAGTCCAGAGTTTTGAAAACACAATCCCAACCCGCATTCCATTTTTGAACAACTTCCTCTTTTGTCTTAATGACATTTTCAAATTCACTATCCCGTTCTCGCCATGGTTTTTCTCCGTCTTCTGCAAGAAAATTGGTCCACCTGGAAAGCATATTTCCCCATAAGTGCTGAACAATAATAGCGATGCTGTTGCTATTTTCGTTGTATTGCCACAATAAATTTGCTTCGCTCAATTGAGCTATCGTTTTATCGCCAAGCGACTTTTGCTGGTTAAAATATTTTTTTACACTTTCTAAATAATTAAATGGCATACAATCAATTTTGAATAAAATAAAAATCAGGTGTATTTGTTGGTTTACTGAAAAAGTTATT
>JBIQMJ010000307.1:0-5561 GCA_044463445.1 Segetibacter koreensis | reverse complement strand
ATGGAAAAACTGATCTCTTTTATGCAGGATACAATGATTTACTGGGACAGAATTATGTAGCAGCCGATTCTGTTTTTAAATTATACCAGCAGAAATACCCTGAAGATCCTTATGGTTGGTATTTAGGAGGGCATGCAGTAGAAGGGATTGATACAGCACAAACAGGATTGGCAAAACCTTTATATCAAAAAGTGATTGAAATTGGTGATACCACCCAGGATAAAGCTTCAATAAAAGACAAGCTGATTCCTTCATACAGGTATATGGTGGCTTATTATTATAATATTAAAAAACAGGTTGATTCAGCAATTATATTTAATAATAAAATTTTGGAATTAGATCCCGCTGATGCCACTGCTTTACAGACAAAAAGCGCTTTGGAAAGCGTACAAAAGCAACAGAAGTCAGCAGCGGATAAAGCCTCAAAGCAATCCGCTACGGATAATAAAAAATAACATTTAAAAAAATAAATTAATCTTTGAAGGTCTCTGCATCGCAGGGGCCTTCTGCTTTTTAAAGCTGTGTCGTAATTAGAAAAAGTTTTCAAATGAGGACAATAATTTTTCAATATGATTTCTCTCATGGATAATTGATATTGCTGTATTACTTTTGCATAATTAAATTTCCAATTTTGATAAACACTCTACTTCAGGTTCAGGCAGTTAACAGCACTTCTAATTTTTTACCGATAGGAATTCAATTGATTTTTGCTTTAATTCTGTTGTCTTTAATGATTTATGGCACCAATGTTTTAGGACCGACCAGGAAAACGGCTGATAAACTTGTCAACTTCGAAGGGGGAATAGAGATCCAGGGAAATGCCAGGAAACCCATAGCAGTTAAATATTTTCTGGTGGCTATTTTGTTTGTGCTTTTTGATGTGGAGGTAATTTTCTTTTATCCTTATGCGGTAAATTTCAGAGAATTGGGATGGCGGGGTTTTGGCGCAATATGTATGTTTATTAGTTTCTTCCTCATTGGATTTTTCTATATAATTAAAAAGGGAGGATTAAACTGGGAAGATTGAAGTGATAATTAGCTAATAATGCTAATATAAAAATGAAAAGTAATAAATTAAAAATGATTAGTTAATTGGCATCAGCTAATCAGCTAATCAGCTAATTAAAAAATTATGGCACGTCCTGTTCAATATAATATTACTAATAAACCTTTGGAAAAACCCATATCGATCGTTTCAGCGCCGGAGGGTTATGAAGGCCAGGGGTATTTTACCTCCAAGCTTAGCGATGTGGTAGGTTTGGCAAGAAAAAATTCGATATGGCCTTTACCGTTCGCTACCAGTTGTTGTGGAATAGAGTTTATGGCGCTGATGGCCTCTCACTATGATCTTGCCCGCTTCGGTTCTGAAAGAGTGAGTTTTACCCCACGCCAGTGCGATCTGTTAATGGTAATAGGAACTATCGCAAAAAAAATGGCTCCTGTTGTAAAACAGGTATACCTGCAGATGGCCGAACCCCGTTGGGTTTTGGCTATGGGAGCTTGCGCCAGTAGCGGAGGCATATTTGATACTTATTCAGTATTACAGGGGATTGACCAGATCATCCCCGTGGATGTGTATGTTCCGGGATGCCCTCCCCGGCCGGAAGCGGTAATCGATGGTTTTTTGAGGGTACAGGAATTGGTGGGGCATGAGGATTTGAGAAGAAGGCATTCGGATAAATATAAAGAACTGATGGAGACTTATGGAATTCAATAAATAATTCCAGGGTTTACAGTCAGGCGATTAATTTTAATATTTTCAAATTAATGTATGGCTTTAACAAACGAAATAATCAGGCAGAAATTAATTGAAAAATTTGGAGAAGAACTCACTGCATGGGAAGAGCCCTACGGTATGCTTTCTTTCAGCTCAGACAAAAAAATGAACCTGAAAGTATTACAATTCTTATATGATGAACCTTCATTGGGATTTCAGTTTCTTACAGATTTGTGTGCAGTCCATTATCCCGACAATAAGGGAAAGGAATTGGCGGTTGTCTATCATCTGCATAATCTAAGAGAGAATATCCGCCTTCGCTATAAAATATTTACTGAGATTGAAAAGCCTGATGTTTTCAGCGCCACTGCATTATTTTCAGCAGCCAATTGGATGGAAAGAGAAACTTACGATTTTTTTGGGGTGAATTTTGTGGGCCATCCGAATTTAAAAAGGATCCTGAATGTGGATGAAATGGAATATTTTCCTTTACGAAAAGAATATCCATTGGAAGATCAAAAGCGTACCGATAAAGATGATGAAATGTTTGGACGTGAAGGACGTACTCCTGCTTTTGTTTGATAGTAGAAATGATTCTTTTGTCAGTAAACAAACAAATAAGGAAGAAAAGTATTTTGCAAATGAAGACCAACAGAAAAGTGATTAAATAACTCATTTTAGAGTTGGTGGCAAAAATTAAACAATCATGAGTGAACATGTTACCTTACCAGAAGGGAATGTCGAAAAACAAACTACTACCATAAATCTTGGACCTACTCATCCTGCAACTCATGGTGTGTTCCAGAATGTGATAGAATTAGATGGTGAAACTATCGTTAGCGCAGAACAAACAGTGGGATATATTCACCGCGCTTTCGAAAAAATTGCTGAATTCAGAACTCCTTACCAGATCACCACTCTCACTGACCGGTTAAATTATTGTTCTGCACCTTTAAATAACATGGGCTGGCACATCGCCTGCGAAAAATTATTAGGAATAAAAACTCCCAAACGCGTTGATTATTTACGGATCATTATTATGGAACTTTCGCGCATATCGGACCACTTGATATGTAATTCAATTGTCGGGGTCGACTCAGGCGCCTTTTCCGGATTTCTTTATGTGATGCAGTACCGTGAACTGATTTATGAAATTTATGAAGAAATATGCGGGTCAAGGCTTACTACCAACATGGGAAGGATTGGTGGTTTCGAAAGAAATTTCACACCGCAAGCTTTTGAAAAGCTGGAGAAATTCATTAAAGAATGGCCGATAGTTCTTAAAGAATTTAATGAACTGTTTGTTCGTAACCGGATATTTATGGATCGCACAAAAGGCGTTGGACCTATTTCCGCAGAAAGAGCCTTGAATTATGGTTTTACTGGTCCGAATTTGAGAGCAGCAGGAGTTGACTATGATGTAAGGATCCATACGCCTTACAGCAGTTACGAAGATTTTGATTTTACAATCCCTGTTGGAACTACCGGCGATTGCTACGATAGATTTTTGGTTCGCGACCAGGAAATGTGGCAAAGTCTTGAATTAATAAAACAGGCTTACCGGAAGGTTCAGGAATTTAAAGGTGCGGAAGCAGAGGTTTTTCACGCCGATGTTCCGGATTTTTATTTACCTGATAAAAAGGACGTTTATACAAAAATGGAGGCGCTCATTTATCATTTTAAAATTATAATGGGCGAAACCTTTATCCCGGTAGGTGAAGTATATTCTTCTATTGAAGCCGCCAATGGAGAATTAGGTTTCTATTTAATAACTGATGGAGGAAGGTCTCCTTACCGTCTTCATTTCAGAAGGCCATGCTTTATTTATTACCAGGCATATTCTGAACTGACCAAAGGCCAATTATTAAGTGACGCGATAATAACAATGAGTAGTTTGAATTTGATCGCCGGTGAATTGGATGCGTGATAAAAGTTTAAAAAAAATAATGAAATAAGGAAAATAAATGAGTGTACAATTTTCACAGGAAAAATTAAATAAGGTTAATGAGTTGAAAGGCCATTATCCGAAGGGCAAGCATAAGAGCGCTCTTATCGAAGTATTACACATGGCACAGGAAGAATATGGATGGCTGGACGTGAATACGATGGACTATGTGGCTTCTCTCCTGGATCTGCAACCTATTGAAGTGTACGAAGTAGCTTCTTTTTATACCATGTTCAATCTGACTCCCGTAGGTAAATACATTTTTGAAGTCTGTCAGACCGGGCCTTGTATGTTAAAAGGCAGCGACCAAATTATTGAATACATAAAGAAGAAACTGGATATTGGCGTGGGTGAAACAACAAAAGATGGTATGTTCACTTTGAAAACAGTGGAGTGCCTTGGCGCCTGCGGCTATGCGCCTATGATGCAACTGGGCAAATATTATAAAGAACATCTGACGCCTGAAAGAATAGATCAGATCATTGAAGAATGCAGAAATAATACTGCAAAAAATAACTAAGGTAAAATCAGATGATAATAAGATAAGATGAAAAAATTATTATTAGATAAGGTAAATGTACCAGGCATAAAAGGCTTTGAAGTATACCGCCGGGAAGGCGGCTATCAAAGTGTGGAAAAGGCACTTAAAATGCAGACGGGAGACATTGTGGAAGAAGTGAAGAAGAGTGGTTTGAGAGGAAGGGGAGGAGCAGGTTTTCCCACTGGTTTAAAATGGAGTTTTTTAGCAAAACCTGAAGGAATTCCACGTTACCTGGTTTGTAATGCTGACGAAAGTGAACCGGGCACTTTTAAGGATCGCTTTCTTATGGAATACATTCCTCATTTATTAATTGAGGGAATGATAGTTTCTTCCTTTGCTTTGGGAAGCAATATCTCTTACATCTATATCAGGGGTGAGTATGATTGGGTTGCAGATATTTTGCAGGAAGCTATTAATGAAGCAAAACAAAATGGATTTTTGGGAAAAAATATTTTGGGAAGTGGGTTTGATTGTACAATTTATATTTACAGAGGCGCCGGCGCTTATATCTGCGGAGAAGAAACTGCCCTGTTGGAAAGCCTTGAAGGCAAAAGAGGACTACCGAGAATCAAGCCTCCGTTTCCGGCGATAAAAGGGGTTTGGGGATGCCCGACTGTGGTAAATAATGTAGAAACCATTTGTGCGGTTGTGCCAATCATAAACGGCGGGGGAGAGGCTTATTCAAAGATAGGAGTGGGAAGGTCCACGGGTACCAAATTGATTTCTGCATGTGGAAATATTAATAAGCCCGGCGTTTACGAAATTGATATGACGATCTCTGTCGAAGAATTCATTTATAGTGATGAATATTGCGGAGGCATTGCTAACGGGAAAAGACTGAAGGCCTGCATTCCAGGCGGCTCATCCGTTCCTATTCTTCCTGCCAATTTATTATTAAAAACTGCAAAAGGCGAGCCGAGAATGATGAATTATGAAAGCCTTGCGGATGGAGGATTTATTACCGGTAGCTCTATGGGCTCAGGCGGGTTTATTGTTTTGGATGAAGACCAATGCATCGTGCGTCACACTTATACCATTTCAAGATTTTATCATCATGAGAGCTGCGGACAATGCTCTCCCTGCCGTGAAGGAACGGGCTGGCTGGAAAAGATTTTTTATAATATCGAACATGGAAGGGGTAAAATGAAAGATATCGACCTTCTTTGGGATGTGCAGAGAAGAATCGAAGGAAATACGATTTGTCCTTTCGGAGATGCTGCTGCATGGCCGGTTGCAGCTTCTATCAGGCACTTCAGGGATGAATTTGAATGGCATATATTAAATCCCGAAGAATGTTTGGTTAGGAATTACGGATTGGCACATTATGCGGATCCATTGGAAGCAGTTGCTTCATAATT
>JBIQMJ010000306.1:0-5578 GCA_044463445.1 Segetibacter koreensis | reverse complement strand
TGGCTTCCGGATGTTTTTCAGCAATATGCTGAATCGATTATGTAAGATGAAAAATCGGAAGAAAGAGTATGGATGGAAAAACTTGATAATTTTAAAGAAAGTAATAAAGGAAGATTTCACTTCTTATATTTTGGAACTTCTCAATACAGGAGAGGCTATGATATTTTGCTGGATCTTGCTAAAAACACTGGTGGCTGTTTTATTCATTGCGGATTAAGGGATGACGATGTAAAATTTGATTACGATACAAATGCACTCAGATCAACATTAAAAAAAGAAGGCAGACTGTTTGAAACTAATCAATACCTCGCAGATCCATTAACCATCGAATACTTTTTTAAATCTATAACTCATCTTGTTCTTCCATACAGAAAATATTATGGCTCAAGCGGAGTAATGTTGCAAGCTTTAGATTTGGGAATTCCGGTATTGTCTCATGACAGTGGAATTATTGGATATAGAATCTCTAATCATAAGTTAGGACTTACTTATAATGATCATTCTTTAAATACTCAGTTTAGTAATTTCAAGAACCTTAATGCCGCGTTCTTTAAAAATGATATTTATAATTACATGAATTTTCAGACTATTGAACAATTGAAAAATGTACTTATCAATTCTTTTACAGGTGCAAAAATGCTGATAAGACAACCCATATAGCGCAAGGCATGATCCACTATTTCCGCGAAATTTTACCTTTTATATTTATATTTTTTTTTCTTATAAAAGGGAATAAGGAGCCACTTTACCTGCTTGGAATACCATTTCTCATGTTCATGAGTAATTCCATTTTTTTCGATGAAGTAAAAATTTTTAATCAGCCTGGATCTCTTAGTTATGCCTTAATTCTTATATGGCTCATAATTTTTTGGTTTATAGCACGGCTGTCAAGAGCAAACCAATGGAAATTTGAAAATGAATATAAAAGATCCTTAACCTCCCTGGATTTTTGCATCATTGGCCTTATCATAATCTCTCTTATCAACCTTGGACTAATCCTTCGCGACGTGTCGCCCGATATACTTAAAGAATTTGTCCACCTAGTCTCTTTATTGGCTGGTTATTTTATTATCAAAGACTGGATATCCCGAAACAATCCTGAACTGGTAATCAAATTTTTGTTCAGTCTCATCATTGTTAATACGGTAGCTTCTCTACTTTTTATTCTTCACCAGGGTTTAAACTTTAAAATATATCCGGATCAGGAATTGATACAAGAATATTTTCAAGGTGAGGATATTACCCGAAGTTTCTGGTTCATGCCACAATTCCTGTTTTTTTCTATAATTTTTATTTTGGTATTTAAAGAAAAATACCCTTCACTCTACAAACCTTTATTGATAATAAATATTCTCGCTGTATTTATTACCTATACACGCTCCTATGTAACAATGGTAGTTGTAATATTTCTATTATATGCTTTGCTTACTGGCTTAAAAAAAGGAAAATTAGGCCTTATTTTTAAGAACATATTGATATATGGCATTCTTGGCATCATTGGCCTCTTTATAATATCTAAAGTACTTCCTGCAAAAAGTAAATACTTTATGAGCAGATTTAGTGAATTGTCTGATCCATCAAGTACCTCGGATCCCAATAATCTCGAATTTCGATTTATGAATACAAGTACCATAATTTCTCACATGGATCCAAATAGAAAAACCTTTGGAATGGGACCCGTTACTGAAAAACAATCTGATTGGGTACCACAAATGGAATTAGCTACTTCTGATATGGTCTGGACCGGAGTTATTTTTCGTTGGGGATTTGCGGGGTTTATATTATTCATATTACTCTACGTTTTTTCGATCATACAAGCATTCAGATATTATATGAGATACGAAGGCTTACTTTCTTTTCTTGCCTTATTTCTTTTGATTTATTTAATCTCACAGATCATGGAAAGCTTTGTCTCCTGGACATTTCTGTCTCAGCATGGCTTTCCTACCGGCCTTTGGTATTTCGCTGTATTATCATGGGTTCTGGGATTTAAAAAAAGAAGTGAAACAAGTTTTTCAGAATTTAATACACCTTTAAATTTTAGATAAAAATAAAAAATGAAAGTAGCTATAATTTCTTTTTATTGCCTTGATTCAACAATACCTCTTGCTAAAAACCTCCTATTAAAAGGGGTAGATGTAGATTTGTATTGTTTAATGAGCCAGAGAAATCAAAATGCATTCGTTTTTGATTTTACGAACCATAAACAACCCAATGGATTTGTTAAACAAGAGATATCTAATTCAGTAATTGGGACTAAACTATTAAATTATCTGTCAAAAATAAATACAAGAGTTTTTATCTATCCGGTAAGACGTTTACAAAAATATTTATTAGGTGATCTTTATTATTCATATAGGTTAGCCAGAGGTGTGAAAAAGAAAAAATATGATAAAATCCATATAATTCCTTTGGCGGGAAGATTCCCTTTATTTCTTTATCTTTTTTTTAATAAAAAGAAGATCATTCTTACATTACATGAGGTGACCTCTCATGAAGCTAAGACATCTTTTCTTGAAACTATAAACTTAAAGTGGTTGATCAATAATTCAATTCCTATTATATTTCATTCAAATACTACAAAAAACAGATTCATAAATTTTCAAAAGAAGTTTCAAAAAAATAAGGAATTGAAAAACAATTTGGAGATGATACGATTTGGTTTATATGAAACTTATACTTGTTTTGCAGACCAAAATCCTTCATCTAAGAAAAATGGGATATCAAATATTCTTTTCCTTGGAAGGATTGTCCCTTATAAAGGAATACATTTCCTGACAGAAGCAATCAAATTATTACAGGATAAATACAATGTTCATTTGGTGGTAGCCGGAAAAGGAGAGCCTTATTTTAATTTTAATGGTATAAAAAGCTACGATTTTATCAACAGATCCGTTTCAAACGAAGAAATTGTAAAATTAATTGAGGAATGTGACATGGTAGTCCTTCCATATACCTCAGCTTCTCAAAGTGGACTTCCTATGACAGTCTATCCATTCAATAAACCTATAGTCGCTACTAACGTGGACGGACTGAGTGAAGTTATTGAGCATTTAAAAACTGGTATCTTAGTTGACAATTTAAGCGGAGAATCCTTAGCAGATTCAATTGAAAAATTATTGGTGGATAAGAAATTAAATAAACAAATAGTGGAGAATATCAAAAACAAATATAATAAAGGAGAATATTCATGGTCATTTATTGCCGATAAAACTATCAACTTTTACCAAAAAAATTTTTGATATGATTTTATAATAACAAAGAAAATGAAACTACAAACGGTCAAAAGTATATTTAAATGAAATACCCCAGAGTTCTTATTGTTGGGCAACTTTTAAATGAAAAAAGTGGCGGAGGCATTACATTATCCAACTTGTTCAAAAACTGGCCAAAAGATAAGCTCGCTGTCGCCACAAATATCTACTTAAAAAATGAACTTGATTTTTCAGTCTGTGAAATATATTATCAACTTGGATATAATAATAAACAGCATCCTTTCCCATTAAATATTTTTCATCCCCGCATCAAGTGTGGAATTATAGAAAAAAATAATGATAAAATCTTAGACAAAAAAAATAATAATGACCAGGCCCAAAGCAAAATAAACCACCCAAAGCGCAAATCCATCAAATTTTATAAAATTCATACGTTTTTAAATTCTGCGTTAATGTTTTTAGGAATTTATAATTTTATTTATAAACTCCAGATTAACGAAGATTTTAGGAAATGGCTTATAGATTATAATCCTGATATAATCTATACACAACTTTCAAATTTAGAGCTAATCCGATTTGTTAATAAGATTCAATTAGAAACAAAAAAACCGTTAGCTATACATATCATGGACGACTGGCCGGCAAAAATTACCCAGCCTGGCTTATTTCAGTCATACTGGAAAAGCAGAATAAACAAAGAATTTAGAAATTTACTCAATAAATCCACTGTTTTAATGAGCATCTGTGAGGCAATGAGTAAAGAATACAAAAAGAGATATAATAAGGATTTCATCCCTTTTCACAATCCCGTAGAAGTTGGTCAGTGGCTACCTTACACCAGAAATCAATGGGAAAATAAAAAAATTTTCAATATACTCTATACCGGCAGAATCGGGACAGCAAATGGTAAATCAATAATGACGATGGCCAAGACTATTGATTCTATCAATTCAAAGGAGTTTATAATGAAACTTGATATTTTTACTCCCGATGTAAAGTCTAAAAATGGAATTTTAATAAATAACTTAAAAGGTGTGGAACTAAAAAATACAAGGCCACATTCTTCTATGCCTCATCTTTTATCTGGTTATGATTTACTCTTTTTACCCCTTGATTTCGATGAAGAAGGGATTATATTTTCACAATTTTCAATGCCTACCAAAGTTTCTGAATACATGATTTCTGGTACACCTATTTTAGTTTTCGCTGATAGACGAACAGCACTTGCAAAGTACGCTCTAAATGATAAGTGGGCATATACCATTTCAGAAAACAAGATAGAGATTTTAAGCAAAGGACTACATGAATTATATTCAAATTCTGATTTAAGAAAAGAAATTGCAAGCAAAGCAATAAAGATTGCAATACAAAACGAAAATGCTGAAATGGTTCGCGAGGAATTTAGAAAAGCACTTTTGAAGAATTTAGAAACAACCCATCAGTAAATATTGGAAAGCGAAGTTATACGGGATGCTTTGGTAGTCATTGGGAGATTAGCTTATCCTAGCGGGACTGCTCCCTCAAACAGAGTACATCTTTATTGCAAAGCGTTGAAAAAAGAAAATGGATTTCCTTTCATAATAAATTTACACTCTACCTTTACAAAACCTCAAAAATTCAATTATTTTGGAAGACATGAAGGGGTTCCCTTTTTTTACGCACAGAAAACACCTATGCGGGAAAAAAGATTCTTAATCAGAAACATAAACAAGAGCAAAGGAATTTTTAATACAATCTTCTTGCTTCGAAAGCTAAAAAAAAGGCATCATTTTAAAGTCCTGCTTTTTAATACTAATTTTTGGGATGAATTATTCTTATTTATTTTTCTTAAAATGATGAAAATACCAATTGTGAGGGAATGTAATGAAATTCCTTCGTTTGTAGATGGGAAAAAGTTTCAAAGCTATCATCATTTTTTTTTGAAATTAAAAATGAAAATGTACAATGAAATCATTGTAATATCCGATCAATTAAATTCTTTTTATTCGTCAATATTTCCGAAAGATAAAATAATTCAAATACCTATACTTGTTGATCTGGACAGATTTAAAAATGTAGAATTAAGAGAACACTCAGGTCAAATAATTACTTATATAGGATATATGGGAGGAAACAAAGATGGCATTGAAAATTTAATAGCGGCCATGGCATTAGTAAAGAAAAAAAATGAAAAAACCACCCTTCAACTTGTTGGATCTGCACCTGAAAAAGACATGATCCGGTTAAAGAACAAAGTAAAAACGTTGGGGCTTAATGATACAATAACTTTTTTGGGTAAAAAAAACGCTGAAGAACTTCCTTCTATTCTATTGAATTCTGATTTTTTAGTCCTCGCAAGGCCTAACACTTCACATGCAAAAGCG
>JBIQMJ010000305.1:0-5610 GCA_044463445.1 Segetibacter koreensis | reverse complement strand
TTGGCAGGGGCGTCAGAGAATTTAATGATGCTAAGGAAAGCGTCAAAAAAGAACTGGATGAGGGTATGAAGGAAAAGGACAAAAGAGCCCAGGCAACCGAACAAGGAGAAGTGGTGAAAGAGGCTGCACCTACTAAATAAATTCTTTAAAAAAAATAAAAAAAGGTTGAGATGCGCATCTTTAGCAGATGAACATCTGAACCTTTTTTATTGAAAAACTTACTCAATTGTTTTCTTACCAGGATATCAGAACTTATCAAAAGCAATTAAACGAAGGCAAAATAAACATCACTGATGCGGTTAAACACTATTTGGAGAAAATAAAAAATAATCATCTAAATGCCGTTATTGATGTTTATGAGACTGAGGCACTGGGAAGAGCCGGGTTTCTTGACAATAAAAGACAGTCAGGTAATAGAACTGGCAAATTGCACGGCGTGGTAGTCACCTTAAAAGATGTTATTGCTTATAAAGGGCACACGCTTACTGCTTCTTCCAAAATGCTGCAGCATTTCAATTCTATTTATCATGCAACCGTAGTAAATAAATTACTGGAAGAAGACGCTATCATCATTGGCAGTTGCAATTGTGATGAATTTGCAATGGGCAACACCAATGAAAATTCTGTGTATGGAAGGGTTAAAAATGCTTTGGATGAAAGTAAAGTTTCAGGTGGCTCCTCCGGCGGTTCAGCCGTGGCGGTTCAGTCGGGCTTGTGCATGGTAAGCCTCGGAAGCGACACGGGCGGTTCGGTAAGGCAGCCGGCAGATTTCTGCGGAATTGTGGGAATGAAGCCTTCCTACGGAACGATTTCAAGATATGGTCTCATTGCTTATGCTTCCTCATTCGATCAGATTGGAATTTTTGCCAATAATATAGAAGACATAAGCCTTGTACTGGATGTTCTGCGCGGCCCGGATGAATATGATAGTACAGTAAACCAACAAATCTCCGGAAATTTAATTTTAAAAGAAACGAACAAAAATGAAAAGTCCCGCCTTCCGCGGATTGCTCTTTTTAAAAATGCAATGGAACATGAAAGTTTGGATCCGGAAATAAAGAATTCAATTTATGATTTGGCAGATGTTTTGAAAAAAGACGGATACGTGGTTGACGAAATTGATTTTGAGTTGATCGATTATATCGTTCCAGCCTATTATATTCTGACAACTGCTGAAGCCTCTTCCAATCTTTCCCGCTATGATGGAATCCGATATGGATACCGTGATGAAACTTATACCGATGACCTCACCACTTTTTATCAAAAGAACCGTAGTAAAGGGTTTGGGAAAGAGGTTAAAAAGCGGATTATGCTGGGCACCTTTGTTTTGAGTGAAGGATATTATGATGCTTATTTTACCAAGGCGCAACAGGTAAGAAATTTATTGTCTCAGCGAACCAAAGATATTTTTAACAATTATGATTTGGTGCTATTACCCACCGTTCCTTCCACTGCCTTTGAAGCAGGCAAAATGGAGAAGGACCCAATTGCGGGGTATTTGGCGGATATTTTCACTGTTTATGCAAACCTTACCGGTATTCCCGGCATTTCTCTGCCTTTATTTAAACATTCAAATGGAATGCCTTTCGGGGTTCAATTGCTGGCGAATAAACATGATGAGTTAACTTTGCTGTGCTCGTCAAAAATTATTTTAAAAAATTACAAACGGCATTGATTGTGAAAAAGTTCGCCTTGCTTTTATTTTTTTCAGTTATTTTGATTTGGCCCTTTTTTCTGCAAGCCGAGGGATCATTCCAGGTTTCTCCGGATACAGTTATCGTAAATCCGAATATTGATACTACCAAAGAAAATAAAGCGATTAATGAGGTGATAGCGTCCAAAAATACTATCAAAAAAGACAAGGCGGAATACCTTCAGAAAGTGACTAAATATGGGTTCAAAGATCTCTTTAAAAATTATTCTTACAATTCTTCCATTCCCTATTCTTCCCAGGTAAATCCTCATGCTGAAACCTATATGCAGGATTATTTGCAAGCCCATCAGGGATATTTATTGCAACTCAGAAAGACAGGAATGCCCTATTTTAACCTGATAGACAGGATCCTTGTTCAATATGGTTTACCCCGCGAATTAAAATATATTGCCGTTATCGAAAGTGATTTAAAAACTACGGCCCTATCTCCGAAGGGGGCTCGTGGCCCCTGGCAATTTATGCCCTACACTGCAAGGGGTTATGGTTTGATAGTAAACCCAAATGAAGATGACCGCATTGACTATTTTAAAAGCACCAATGCGGCTGCTAAGTATTTACTTTCTTTATATAAAGACCTGAAGGATTGGTTGCTCGTTATTGCTGCGTACAATGGGGGAGAAGGCCGTGTGTATAATGCTATTAAAAAAAGCGGCAGCCATAATTTTTGGGATTTGCAATATGATTTACCGGAAGAATCGCGTAATCATGTAAAGAAATTTATTGCTACCCATTACGTTATGGAAACAGGCAACACGGATAAAAACGTTTCTAATTCCAATTTTAATTATTCTGATCTTTCAGTGATTGATAGCAGCGCTTTCACTGCACAACTCACTGATGCAGAGAAAAATGGGGCAGCCTCTACTGAAGTTTCAGGGAGATACAATGCAGAAGTGATTGCCAAAAACATTTCAATGGCTCAGGCTGATTTTGATCATTACAATCCGGGATTCGATCATGTGCTGGCCACAGGATCAAGTTATAAATTGCAATTGCCTTCAGAAAAAATGGACGAATTCAGGATAAAAAAATTCCAAATTCTGAATGAAAGTGTAGAGCTGCTTTTGACAGACGTAAAATCAGAATTTAATACTAAGCAACAGCAATAATATACTTTGTGCAAGAGCAGTAAACGGACAAAAAGGAAAGATTTTTATTCCGGGGTTACATCATTCCAATGCTTTTTTGATGCCTTCAATTTTAACCAGGCATTCTTCATATTCCTTTTCAGCATCGCTTTTCCAGGTAATGGCCGAACCGGAAGAGATTGATAAGTAGCGGTTCTTTTCATTATAAAGAATACTTCGGATCACCACATTAAAATCAAAATCGCCGCCGGGAGAAATATAACCCACGCTTCCGGAAAATAGCCCTCTTTTTGTCTTTTCATATTTTTCAAGCAACTCTAAAACTTTTCTTTTTGGAGCGCCTGTCATGGAGCCCATCGGAAAGGTGGCATAGACAATATCACTTAATGAAATATTTTCTGTAAGTGTTCCTTCGATAGTGGAGATCATTTGATGAACCTGGGGGAATGAATAAATTTCAAGAAATTCTTTTACGAAAACTGAATCTTCTTCGCAAATTTTACTTAAATCATTCCGAACCAGGTCGACGATCATAATATTCTCGGCTCTTTCTTTTTCATTATTTTTCAGTAGATTTTTTTCATCATCGTCTGCCAGTCCCGATCTTTTTAAAGTTCCCTTGATGGGCTGCGAAATGATAGTGTTATTTGTCTTTTTTAGAAACCGTTCAGGGCTGGCGCACATCAGGAATTTTTCTCCGGTTTTGTAAAAAACAGAAAATGGATTGGGAGAAATGTCGCTGAGTTTTTTAAAGACGGTAAAAGGATCTATTTGAACATCCTCTGCAAAAAATTCCTGGCAAAAACATATTTCATAACAGTCTCCTTTTAAAATATGTTGTTGTAATTTTTTTACCGTTTCCAAATATTCATTTTTGGAAAGCTGGCTTTTAAGTTTGGGTTTAGAAAAAATATTTTGGCGTGGATTTTCCGAAAGGATTTTTTCAAAAATATCTTTTGAATCATTATTTCCTATCGAACCGATGGATACCTTTTCGCGGGATAAAATAAAAACTACAGCGGGTACAAAAAAATAAAAATCCGGAAACCCAATCATATCAGTGTTTTCAGAAGAAAGAGCTTCAATTTCATTTTTGAGATCATACGAGATATGGCCAAAAATCCAATCCTGATTTTCGCTTTTAAATTGATCCACATTTCGAAAATTATTTTCTGAATTGGCGGTAATTAATTTTACCGGGCCAAACCCTGCAATGCATTCGAAACTTTTATCAAAATCATAATCATGATTATCCAGAAAACAAAAATTGCTGAACCTTTTTCCAAAGTTCAGCAATTGATTTTTAAATTGATTGAAATCAGTTAAAGAATATGAAGTAAATTTTCTTTTCAAAATTATCAGTCAAACCGGTACAGTGGTTTAGAAATCATCATCATCATCGAAGAGATCATCTTCGTCTTCAAACAGGTCGAGCGATTTAAAATCATCGTCAACTTCAAAATCATCCTCCTTTCCTTTTTTAATAGATTTTTTGCCTTTTGACTTTGGTATATCGAATTCCTCAAAATCAGGATCGAAATCATCTTCCTCATCTGCTTTTTCCCAGTCATCTTCAATTTCTACATCGTCCTCCTCATCATCGTCATGTCCTTTTTTAGAGGAAGTTTTTTTCCCTTTTTTTACTGGTAATTCATCTTCATCTTCCAGGTCATCGTCATCATCGTCGGATTTAGGTGCTTTTTTAGAAGAAGCTTTAGGTGAGTTTTTTGCGGGCTTTTTTGTTGGAATTTTATTTTCCTTTTCAGATTTTGCTTTCATAATTTTCCAAGGATTTTTATGTAAATTTTCAATATCATTTTCAATTATCCAAAAATAATGAACATTTTTTTTAAAAATAATTTTCGATCAAAGAGCCACAATTATTTGATCTGTTCCCGGGCCGTTGGAAATATATTTAACCGGAATTCCCAAAATTGAATTGATATAATCGATATAAGTACCCATTTGAGAGGGCAGGTTTTTAAAATCTTTTATCCGGGTAATATCAATATTCCAGCCGGGGAATTCTTTATATAAAGGTGTTATGGAAGCGCCTTCCATTTGAAATGGAACCTGTGACGTTTCCTGCCCGTTCACCAGATAATTATTACAGAGTTTTAAATTGGCAAGAGAATCAAGCACATCTGCTTTGGTCATTACCAATTGAGTAACGCCATTGATCATGCAGGCAAAATTAAGAGCCACCAGATCCATCCAGCCGCATCTTCTTGGCCTTCCTGTAGTGCTGCCAAACTCATGCCCGTTTTGTCGTATCAATTCCCCGGTTTCATCATGAAGCTCTGTTGGAAAAGGGCCGCTTCCCACGCGAGTGCAATAAGCCTTGGTAATTCCGATTACTTCCTTTATTTTTTGCGGAGCTATTCCCAGACCGCTGCAAACGCCTGCTGTTATGGTATTGGATGAAGTCACAAAAGGAAACGTGCCGAAATCCACATCAAGCATACTTCCCTGGGCGCCTTCAGCCAAAACGTTTTTGCCGGATTGGAGGAGGTCATTGATAAAATATTCGCCATTCACAATTTTTAAAGTCCGCAAGAATTCAATCGATTGGAAGAATTCGTTTTCATCAGCAGAAATATCTTCATCAAATGAAAAATTTTGTAATAATTGCTCATGCTTCTTTTTTAAGGCATCATATTTTTTACGAAAATCAGTGGAAAGGATATCGCCTACCCTTAATCCGTTTCTGCCGGTTTTATCCATATAAGCCGGGCTAATACCTTTTAAGGTAGATCCAATCTTTTCATGGCCTTTTGCGGCTTCGCTGGCCCGGTCAAGAGCACGATG
>JBIQMJ010000304.1:0-5613 GCA_044463445.1 Segetibacter koreensis | reverse complement strand
TCTGGTTTTGGGAAGCGCTTTCATATTTGAAATGATTTCTATTGTTATTTCAATTAAAGGATTTTTAAAGCATTCAACCCACAAAGGCAATTTTTTTCAAAAACTGCTTGCCAGCAAGGATCCGGGATTCTTTTTAGTGGTCTATGAAGACGCTGCAGATCTTGCCGGGCTGATCATCGCTTTTGCCGGCGTTATTCTCAGCTATTATTTCAATATGCCTTTGCTGGATGGCCTTGCGTCCATTTTAATAGGAATCGTTCTGACTGTAATTGCTGTGCTAATGATCATAGAAAGCCATAACCTGCTGATTGGCGAAAGCGCGGGCAGGGAAATCGTTGAAGAAACAGAAAAACTGATCCGCGAAGATGAGGACGTTCATGAAGTGCAAATGCCATTGACTATGCAGCTTTCGCCGGATGAAGTTTTACTGGCGCTGAACCTTGAGTTTAAGAAAGAGCTCACAGGCGCGCAGGTTGCCGGAAGCATTAAGCGGCTTGAAAAAAACATAAAAGAAAAATTCCCGCAAATAAAACAGATTTACATTGAAGCAGCTCACTTATCAAAAAACTGAAAATCAAACTAAAAAATTCATAGTCTTATTCTCTGCCGATAACAATTGAGATTGTTGGAATAATGCTTGTTATAGTATAAATTCACATTTATAAAAATTAAAAAAATCCATTTTATGAAAAGGAGTATCAAAAGTCTTGAAGGCTATTCTTTGAAAGAAACCGATGGTGAAATAGGGGAAGTTGATGAATTTTATTTCGATGATATCAGTTGGACTATCCGCTACCTGGTAGTAAAAACCGGCAACTGGCTTTCCGGCCGAAAAGTGCTTATCTCCCCAAAAGCGCTTTTACCGCCTGATTGGGATAAGGGAGAATTTCCCGTAAATCTCACCAGGGAGCAAATACAGAACAGCCCTGATATTGATACTGATAAACCCGTTTCGAGGCAGCATGAAGAAGCATTGTCTTCCTATTATACATGGGATTCTTATTGGGGTGAAGAAGAACACGGGGCAGGTATTTTTGGAGCTATGCCCAGCGATTTATATGAGGGCGAAGTGGAAACTCCTGCAGGGTACCAGGCTGAAGACCAGGCCCACAACGATCCGCACCTGAGAAATACAGGTGAAGTAATTGGATATACCATCCACGCCACCGATGGTGAGATAGGAAAAGTAAAAGATTATATTCTTGATGATTCCAATTGGAAAATTAATTATTTAGTAGTGGATACCGGCAATTGGCTAAATAGTAAAAATGTGCTTTTACCTACCGGTTGGATTAATGATGTAAAATGGGATAATGAAATCGTGATCGTCAACGTAACTATGGCTCAGATTGAAAATTGCCCTTTTTATGATCCTTCAGAACCAATAAATGAAGTTTTGGAAAAAAAATTATATGACTATTACGGAAGGCCCCATCCCTCTGAATAAATATTTTGTAAAAATGAATGCGTTGATCATTGTTGATGTTCAAAATGATTTTCTTCCGGGAGGAGCCTTGGCGGTGAAAGAAGGTTTTGGTATTATTCCGGTTATTAATTCTCTCCAAAAAAAATTTGACCTCGTAGTAGCCACCCAGGATTGGCACCCTGTGGAACATAAAAGTTTTGCATCTAACCATCCCGGAAAAGAACCTTTCGAGGAAATTAACCTGGAAGGATTGCCGCAGGTATTATGGCCCGACCATTGTATCCGGCAAACCAGGGGTGCAGAATTTTCCGCCGAATTGGATTCGAAAAAGATAGAAGCCATCTTTAGAAAGGGGATGGATAAAAATATTGACAGCTACAGTGGTTTTTTCGATAACGGGAAGAGAAAATCAACCGGGCTGGCGCCTTATCTGAAAGGAAGAAATGTAAGTTCTGTGGCGGTAGCGGGGCTTGCCGCAGATTTTTGCGTGTATTTCACTGCAATGGATGCATTGGAAATTGGGTTCAATACATCCATTATCACTGATGCTACCAGGGCAATTGACAATAAAATGTTGAAAAACAAATTGGATTTTTTTGTTTCGAAAGGAGGCGCTCTGGCAACCAGCCACACTTATTTATAAGATGGAAACTGATCAAAAAAAGGAATGATTTGTGGGTTTACCCAATTTATAAAAAGCGAATTCCTGGTTCCATCTTAATTATTCCTATTATCCAATTCTTACCATTTCTTCCTTATAAATTCTTAAAAATAGGCGCAGGCAAAGGGCCGGTTTCATTTTTAATTGATAAGCCCTAAATTTGCACACGATTTAAACAAATGGATTTGACAGAAGAAAAACACGATATCCAGGAACTGGATGATGTTAAACAATTGGTAGACAGGTTTTATGGAAAGGTCAGAAATGATATTCTTATCGGACCGATTTTTGATGAAAAAATTCAGGACCGCTGGCCTCAGCATTTATCCAAAATGTATACTTTCTGGCAAACCGTCCTGTTGGGAGAGCATACTTATTATGGTTCTCCATTTCCGCCTCATGCCCATCTCCCGGTTGAGGGTGAGCATTTTGATCGCTGGCTGGCTTTATTTTCAGAAACATTAAACGAGCATTTTTCAGGAAAAGTGGCAGACGAGGCTATGTGGCGCGCGCAAAAAATGGCCGAAATGTTTCAATACAAATTACAGGCCTTCCGCAGTAATCACGATAGAAGCCTGATCTGAAAATGGCAGTAAAGCCGGAAATAATAAGATTTTCTATTTTATAAAACGGATTTTTGCCGGCTCTTTTTTTAAAAGAATTTGCTATCACCCATTTTTTATAGTTTTTTTAAAAACCCAATGATAAAGAAAGAAAAATTAAAAAAAGGAATTCCTATTTCAGTTTCGTTAGCGCCTGCATTAGAGGGCGAAAGTGTTAAGCCGTATTCCAATTCAAATAAGAAAAGGATATTTACCATTTCACTGATGGCGATTTTGGTGGCCATTTCGATTAGTTTTATTGCTAAGTTTTTAATCTATCTAATTTATTTTATCACCAATGTGTCTTTTTATGGAAAGTTCTCCATTGCGCATGTAACCCCGGCAGATAACGCGTTAGGCTGGTGGGTCATTCTTATTCCCGCAGCCGGCGGGGTTGTTGTGGGTTTGATGGCTTTGTATGGATCTAAAGCTATCCGTGGCCACGGCATTCCCGAAGCAATGGAACAAATATTGATCAATCAAAGTAAAATAAAACCCACCATCACCTACCTTAAGCCTATTTCCTCAGCTATTGCCATCGGAAGCGGTGGCCCTTTTGGCGCGGAAGGCCCTATCATTGCTACCGGTGGAGCGCTGGGTTCTACTCTTGGACAGATTGCACGAATTTCACATAATGAACGAAAGATATTGCTTGCGTCCGGAGCTACGGCGGGTATGGCAGCAATTTTCGGCACTCCCATAGCAGGAATTTTTTTGGCGATAGAATTATTATTATTTGAATTTTCTCCCCGATCAATCATACCGGTAGCCCTGGCATGTATTACTGGTGCAGCAGGACATCATTTTTTATTTGAGGCAGGCCCGGTATTCCCGGTTGGCCATGAAATAGCACTTGCTTCCAATACTGCACTTTTTACGTATAGCATTTTGGGAATACTGATGGGATTCATCTCTGTTTTTACTACCAAAATTGTGTACCTGATAGAAGATTCTTTTGAAAAATTACCGGTTCATTGGATGTGGTGGCCAGCCATTGGTGGCCTTTTCGTGGGAATTATAGGGTATTTTGCTCCACGAACTCTGGGAGTAGGATATGAAAATATTACGGACGTGCTCTCAGGGAATCTTACACTGAACGTGGTAATAGGTTTGTGCATTTTTAAATTTATTTCATGGGCGGTTGCACTGGGAAGCGGTACTTCAGGAGGTACCCTGGCTCCTTTGTTAACCATTGGCGGAGCTACAGGTATTTTAATTGGGAGCGTAATACTGCATTTTTTCCCACAATCGGGCATCACTTTGTCGCTGGCCGCACTGGTAGCCATGTCAGCGATGTTTGCAGGAGCTTCGAGAGCGCTTCTTACTTCTATCATCTTTGCATTGGAAAGTACCGGACAGTCCAATGCCTTATTGCCACTGCTGGCAGGATGTATTGCTTCTTATTTTATTTCATTTTTCCTGATGGAGAGTACCATCATGACCGAAAAGATCACCCGTCGGGGAGTAAGGACTCCCGATTCATTTGAACCGGATATTCTGGAAAATATTTCGGTGAGCCAGGTAATGAGTGATGATGGGCTGATATTAGGCGAAGACAACACCATAGGAGAAGTAAGGCAATGGCTGGAACAGGAAACAGACTATAATAGCAATTATTTTATTGTCACTTCCAAAAACAAAGAATTCATGGGCACCATCAGTTCTTCCAATTTGTTCAGTAATCATCACGATCCAACAAAACCAGTAGGCAGCCTTATCAAAAGAAATAATATTTCTATAAACGCCCATAATTCCCTTAGGGCGGCAGTAGAAATGATGGCAAAGGAAAACATTGACCTGCTGCCGATCATTTCGGATGAAAATAAAATTACTGGTATTCTTTCCTATAAAGACATTCTTTCGGCCTATAAGCGTGATACGGAAAATGATGATGATAGTAAAAATCCTTCTATTTCCCTTAAAAGAAATAGTTTAAAAATTCTGGTAAGAGGAAACAAACTGATCAATTTGATTAGCAGGAAGGGGTAATCAAAATCCGGTACTCATTCTTTTTATTTTATCCAACTTTGATACAAATCCATTTCGGGTTTTTCAAGCCTTCCTGACATTTCTTTAATGTGGATTCTAAAAACAATGCCTTTTATTTCCGTAAGATCATTACTCCGGAAAGGCCACTCTGAGGTGAATTTGACCGTTTCGCTTGATATAGTGGGCAATGTTCTGGAAAGCAAAATCTGTAGCCCTTTTTCTCTAAGTGCTTTACTTTTTAATTCTTTGAACGCTCCCCAAATTATTACAGATTTCCAGTCAGCCATGCTTTTCATTTCATCCACCTGGAAACAAACCTCGGGATTCTTTCTCATCATATCAATTTTCAATCCTTCAAAGGTTCGGGCATAAATGTAATTGTCTTTAAAAGCATAACTGATGGGCACCACATAGGTTTTGTTATCAGCATGGCAACCCAACCTTCCAATAAAATTATTTGAAAGAACATCTATAATTTCCTTATCGGTTAACGTCTCAAACATAATTTTACTTTTTCATAAAGATAAGCATCATCCTTTTTTTAAGAATGAGAAAACGCAGTTGCTTCAATGATATGAATCATTTAATAGCCTGAAAAGCCTTATACTTAATATATTTTCTCCAACTTCCGGGAAGAAGGAGGCTTATTTCAAAGTAAACCAATAATTAAATTGAATTCTTATTTGGGAATTCAATGGCCTGTAAAATTGATTAGCTGCCAAAGAAGAATAAAATGCCTGTTTTTTATTTGGAAATTTCCAAATCACCCAGTTCCTGTTCCTGGGTTCTGATGATACCTGACGTGATCCAGATAAGCCCGGCCACCATGGCGATGGCACAATAAAATAATATAATATTAGCGCTCTGAATCGGTTCAACGTTCATGGCCTCCAGACCTTGCAGCATTAGTATAATTTCCTGCACGATAAATCCTG
>JBIQMJ010000303.1:0-5631 GCA_044463445.1 Segetibacter koreensis | reverse complement strand
ACAGGCGGCAAAGTTACCATTTTTTTCGTTTATATCATACTAAACTCACTGTCAGATTCAACTTATGCACATTTATGGTCATATCTAAAAATGCAAAAGATTTAAGAAAATACCTGTCAAAACAGATGACAATAAAAAAATCCCTTGGCTTTGTTCCAACTATGGGGGCATTGCACGAAGGCCATCTGTCACTTCTGAAAAAAGCTAAAATTACTACTGAAATCACCCTTGTCAGTATTTTTGTGAACCCAACCCAATTTAATGATAAGGAGGATTTTAAAAATTATCCTACGCCGCTTGCAAACGATATTTTATTGTTGGAAGAAAATGGCTGTGACATTTTATTTCTTCCTTCTGAAAAGGAAATTTATCCCGATGAACGGTCAAAGCAAAAGCATTTTGATCTCGGTTATCTTGAAACCATTTTGGAAGGCAAATTTAGGCCCGGGCATTTCCAGGGGGTTTGTCTTGTAGTGGAAAAGCTATTAAATATCATGAACCCGGATTTTCTTTTTCTTGGGCAAAAAGATTTTCAGCAATGCCTCGTAATTGAGAGACTGATACAATTAATAGAGAAAAAAACCATCGTCAAAGTTTGTCCGATTTTTAGAGAAGTAAGCGGATTGGCAATGAGCAGCAGAAATCTGCGGCTAAATGATGCAGAACGAATACAGGCTGCTGAATTGTACAAAGCGCTATCTGTTATTAAAAAAAATGCACAGAAAGAAAATTTTTCCATACTTAAAGCGATTGCTATAAAAAATCTGGAAAGCAAAAGTTTCAAAATAGATTACCTTGAAATGGCAAAAAAAAATGAACTTGAAATTGTTTCTGAATTTATGCCAGGTGAAGACTTAATTATTTTAATTGCCGCTTACCTCGGGAATATCCGTCTAATAGATAATGTAATATTAAGGATTAATTGATATTCGTTTACTATCTTGTAAATCTTATGAAAAAAAGACTTTTTTCTATTTTAAAATACATTTTATTTCTGGGTATTGGAGTGTTTTTGACGTGGTGGCAAATTTCGAAAATGACTTCACTGCAAAGGATTCAGTTTAAAGAATCGTTGCTTCATGCTCATTATATTTATATCCTTCCGGTTTTTATTGTTACTATCATGAGTCATATCAGCCGTGCAGTAAGATGGAAAATACTTATTGAACCGATGGGGTATGAACCCAAAACGACTAACACATTTTATTCGGTAATGGGGGGATATTTTGCCAATACTTTTTTGCCGAGAGCCGGTGAAATATTGAGATGTACACTTTTGAGCAGGTATGATAAGATCCCGGTTTCCAAATTATTAGGAACCATACTCGTTGAAAGGGTTTTTGATCTTTTGTGTTATGCTGTATTACTTATAATTACGTTCCTAATACAAATAGAAACGGTAAGTGATTTTCTGGCGGGCAAGATCAGCATTATAGCCGATATAGGTACATCGGGCTCGCTCTGGAGTATTTTTGCAGCTTTATTGATCGTATTTGCTATTTTATTTTTCATGAGCAGATGGCTGATCATAAAATACAACGATCATCATTTGGTAATTAAATTTAAAAAAATTCAGGTCGGTTTGAAGGAAGGTTTTACCACCATACTGCACCTAAGAAAAAGGAAAAAGTTTATTGCACATTCCATTTTTATCTGGGCCTGCTATTTATTTGCAGTGTATATTGGCTTTTCGGCTCTTGATGCTACCTCTTCTTTGGGGATAGGAGCAGCTTTCAGCGTATTGTCATTAGTTACTCTCGCAATGATCGTTTCGCCCGGAGGGTTAGGCGCATTTCCGATAGCTGTTCAGCAGGTACTGCTTATTTATAATGTTGATAACATTTCATTCGGCTGGCTTATGTGGGGAGTAACGACAGGCATTGTGATTGTGGTGGGACTTTTAAGTTTTGTATTATTAATTTATCAAAATAAAACCACGTATGAAAAAAAGTAACTCGCTAAAAGATCGGATATTCAGCCGTGAAGAGTTAAAGCAGGAAGTGATAAGAGTTAGATTAAAAAGTAAAACAATTGCTTTCACCAATGGAGTGTTTGATATTCTGCATGAAGGCCATATTGCGGTTTTAGCAGAGGCGGCTTCTTTCGCTGATTTTTTAATTGTAGGTGTCAATAGCGATGCTTCTGTAAAAAAATTAAAAGGAGAAAACCGACCGGTAAATAATGAAAATTCACGCGCATTGATCATCGCTTCTCTTATTATGGTGGATGCGGTGGTGATTTTCAATGAAGAAACGCCAATCGAAATTATCAGGCTGATATTACCTGATGTTTTAGTAAAAGGAGGCGATTATACTTTAGAAACTATTGTGGGCGCAAAGGAAGTGCTGGAAAATGGAGGAAAAGTAGAAATCATACCCTTCCGGGAAGGATTCTCTACCACCAATATTCTCAAAAAGATCAGTAATAGCCAGAGAAACTAACCGTCATGGATAAACGAAAAACTATAACCCGTGACATTAGCTGGCTTGCATTCAACGGCAGAGTGCTGCAGGAAGCAGGCGACGAAACTGTTCCTTTATACGAAAGGATTAAATTTTTGGGTATTTTTTCCAGCAATCTTGATGAATTTTTCAGAGTAAGGGTAGCTACTTTAAAACGAATGATCCGTTTTGGAAGCAAAGCGAACATTCACCTGGAACATTCTCCGGAGGCCATTCTGGAAGAGATTAATTTTAAAGTTACCCGCCAGCAAAATCAATTTAATTATACCTGGAAAATTATTTGCAGCGAACTAAAGAAACAAAAAATTTTCCTTGTTAATGAACAGCAGCTAAACAAGGAGCAAACTGAATTTATAGTATCGTATTTTAATGATCTGGTCAGGAGTTATATCGTGCCCCTGATGATTGAAGACCTTCGGGTCTTTCCTACATTGAATGATAAATCTATTTATCTTGCCTGCAAATTATCAAAAGCTGATGGCTCTGTTCCCCAGCGCTATGCCCTGGTTTCGGTACCGACGCGCTTGCCAAGATTTATTATTCTTCCCACAGTTCAAAATAAAAAATATATTATTCTTTTAGAAGACATCATTCGTTATTTTCTTCCACAGATATTTTCGTATTTCAATTATGATACTTTCAGCTCAAACATTATAAAAGTAACCAGGGATGCTGAAATGGATATTGATAATGACATTTCCACCTCGCTGATTCAAAAAATAGAAAAGGGGCTAAAAAACCGCAAAAAAGGAAAACCTGTCCGGTTTATTTTTGATAAAGAAATTGACAGCGGTTTATTAAATTACCTGATCAAAAGACTTGAACTTTCAACCAAAGATAATATCCAGTCCGGCGAGCGTATCCACAATTTCAAAGATTTCATTCACTTTCCTGAATCGGTTTTTGAAAAGAAGAATACGCGCAAAAAACCTTTTATCCATCCACTTCTTAAGAATGTAAATAGTGTCAGCGAAGTGATTTTACAAAGAGATGTTTTACTCAATTTTCCTTATCATTCTTTTGATTCTTTAATAGATGTTTTGCGCGAAGCAGCCATTGCGCCTGATGTGGTAAGCATAAAAATCACCTGTTACCGGCTTGCCCGGAATTCCAATATCATTAATGCCCTGACCAATGCAGTCAGGAATGGAAAATCAGTGACTGTAATCCTCGAGTTAAGAGCGCGCTTCGACGAAGAAGCCAATCTTGAATGGAAAGAAACACTTGAAGAGTCCGGTGTGAAAGTCTTTATGGGGCTGCCAAATTTGAAAGTGCATGCCAAAATTTGCCTGATAAAAAAAAGAATCAATAAACGATCTGTTCATTATGGCTTTGTTAGTACCGGTAATCTTAATGAAAAGACAAGCCTTGTTTATGGAGATCATTGCCTGCTCACCAGCAACAGGCAGATAATGGCTGATCTGAACCGGGTATTTAATTATCTTGAAAATCCTAAAAACATTCATGCGTTAAAAGCATGCCAATTACTTTTTGTGAGCCCATTAAATATGCGAAAGCATTTTGAATTGCTCATCAACAAAGAAATAAAACACGCCAAAGAAAACAAGCCAGCCTCCATTCTTTTGAAATTAAATTCCTTAAGCGATGAGGAACTGATCCTCAAACTGTATGAAGCCGCACGTGCGGGAGTAAAAATAAAAATGATCATAAGGGGAATCTGCTGTATGTACACTGAAAATAAAAAATTTAAAAAGAAAGTAAAGGCCATCAGTATCGTTGACGAGTACCTGGAACATGCGCGGGTACTGATCTTTCACAATGGAGGAAAAGAAAAATATTTTATATCTTCTGCCGATTGGATGATAAGAAATCTTGACCACCGGATAGAAACCACGTGCCCGGTTTTTGATAAAAACATCCAGGAGGAACTGAAAGAAATATTGGACATACAACTGAAGGACAATGTAAAAGCAAGAATTCTTGACAATGATCTTTCCAACAAATATGTAATAGCGGCGGGCGAGAAAAAAGTCCGGTCGCAAATCCAGATATATAATACTTTACTAAAGAAAAAATATTAAGGTTTGAAACTTGCAGCAATAGATATTGGAAGCAACGCAGCACGGTTGCTGATAACGGAAGTAACTCCTGATAATAAAAACTTACCATCCTTCACTAAATTAAGCCTTGTCAGAGTCCCGCTAAGGCTGGGTTTTGACGTATTTGATAATGGAAAAATTTCTGAAAAAAAAGTGGGTTTACTGTTGCATACGATATCAGGTTTTTTAAATATCACAAAGGCTTATGAAGTGACTGCAATGAAAACCTGTGCCACGTCTGCGATGCGTGATGCAGAAAATACGCCGGAGATCATTGAAATGATCAAAGAAAAAACGGGAATAGAAATAGAAGTGATCTCGGGAAGCGAAGAAGCGTCGCTGGTTTTTGAAAATCATATTGCTGAAAACCTCGACAAAGATCATTCTTATTTATACATCGATGTAGGTGGTGGCAGTACAGAATTGACTTTTTTCAATAATAATGAATTAGTATTTAAAGAATCTTTTCGGATTGGAACGATAAGATTGTTGAAGAACCAGGTTTCCGATGACACATGGAATGAAATGAAAACGGTGATAAAATCACAAACAAAAGGTTTTAAAACAGTTGAAGCCATTGGATCCGGAGGAAATATCAATAAAGTTTTTTCAATCAGCAAAAAGAAGGACGGGAAACCACTGCCTTATGAATTACTAAGAGATTATTATAAAGAATTGAATAACGTGTCATTGAATGATCGCATAAATATTTACAAATTAAAAGAAGACCGCGCGGATGTGATTGTTCCGGCCCTTAAAATTTATATCAGCGTGATGCGGTGGGCCGGCGCCTACCAGATTTACGTTCCAAAGATCGGGCTTGCTGACGGACTGATACAGCACTTATGGAATGAGCAAAATAAAAATCTTTGATATTTGTCTACCTACCGGTAGGCAGGTTGCTTTACTGTTTCAAAAAATACTTCAACTAAAAAAAATCTAATTTTGTCCGGCGATTGTTAAGGAATGTTTTATTCTAATGCAGAGCCATTTCAGCGGGTCGCTTCTTTAAAAAAAAATTCTATGTCAGTTAATAAAGAAGTAAAAAGAATAACTACCAACACATTGCAAAAAATGAAAGAAGCGGGTGAAAAAATTTCGATGATCAC
>JBIQMJ010000302.1:0-5677 GCA_044463445.1 Segetibacter koreensis | reverse complement strand
ACTATATTTTCTTTTGAGAAATTAAAAAATAATATGATAAAAAATAGTAAAAACTCCGTTAATCACAAGCTATCAGATGAAATTGATTCTCCCCGCGACCGGGAAAAAATGAAAGACCTGGACGATCAGCCCTCTGATTTTGACATTCCCGATGCATATGAAATCCCGGGACAGGAAGATTTTACTCCGGCTCCGCTGGGTGAAATGGCAGATACCACAATTTCTTCTGCAGATGAGGAAGGAGAAGAAGCATTTGAAGAGAATCTTGACGAAGAAATAATGAACAGCCCCGATTCAAATGTATCAGATGAAGAAAAAAAGACATTGGGCAGAACCTTTAATGACATGCCCGGCGATGACGAAAATCTTCGTGAAGCCGCTTTGGACAACCGCGATGAAGAGGGTGATGAATTAAATGAAGAAAGTTTTAAAAATAACATTTCGGCTTCTGACCTGGATATTCCCGGCGAAGAATTAGACGATGCCAATGAAAATATTGGCGAAGAAGATGAAGAAAATAATGATTACAGCCTGGGCGGTGATAATGATGATATTCCGCGGGATGATTTTTAAAACTTACTGTGAGTGTAATCTAAAATAAACCCGATTTAAAAAAATACAGAAACTCCCATTGTTCCGGCAAACTGACTTTGCTTCTGCACCTGCTCCGAGCCCAGCTTATCTTTAAATTTCGTATAAGAATACTGGACACCCAGGTCAAAGGAAACTGCACGGCTTACAAAATAGGACACACCAAGACCACCGTAAAAAGGAACACCCGACAACTCATACACCTTATTATAATTTCCGGAAACTCTTGAATCCCGTTGCCGCAGCCAGCTAAAGCCTGCTCCTACAGCGGCAGATGGCCTTAATTTACCATATACGGGAAAATAATATTGCACCTGGGGAACGATAGAAAGGGACTGTGTTATATTTTGAGTTCCTGAGGTTAAATAGCCTTGTTCAATCTTAGAATAATTATAAGAATAAGCGCCGGAAACGGCAATACTGATATTATCCGCCACAAAATATCCTATCCCCAGTGCAAAATCATAATCGTTGCTGGTGGACTTGCCGGTGCTAACGCTGTCTATTCCGGTAGTAACTTTTGAAAACAGGATATTAAGACCTGTTTTGCCTGACAAAACAAAACTTCCCTTTTGGGTTTGCGCAAACGAGGTGGAAGAAACAGATAAAAGAAACATGGCTGCTAAGAAAATTTTAGAGTTCATAGAGTTAGTTTTATAAAATTAAATAATCAACGGTTAAACGGGTTTTACAGGTTTTTATTTGATTTATGACAGTGAACCAACAAATATGTTTATTTTTTATTTGGATACAATTTAATATTTGCTAGGAGGAGAACTGGTTTGATCTCCTTTGGAGACAAATAAAGCAAATAAACCCTAAACATTACTTTTGACAAACTTATCATTTTCTCTATTTTATAAAAATAAATTTACCCGATTTTACTTTCGGTTATTAGCTGGGATACTTACTTTATTTTTTTTCAGATTATTTCTCTGCGATATTTTTTTGGTGGCGGGAGTATTTTCTTTTTATTCAGCGAAGCCTACTATAAAAAACTGCCAGAACTTATTTGAGGAATGAAATTGACTTATATAAGCATAGGCAACAAATTATTCATTATTTTTATTTGGAGAAAAAGTACTTTAACAGATTAAAATGTAATTATGACCATAGCAGATTTTGATAATTTAGGCATAAACGAAAAAAAAAGACTTCTGGCACAATGCTGTAATTGCTCCCCATGGATTAAAAAAATGTTAGCCATTTTCCCCGTGCAGGACCTGATAGATCTTTTGGAATATGCAGAAGAAGAATGGTACGATTGTAATCCCGCTGAATGGCTGGAAGCTTTTCAAAGCCATATCAAAATTGGAGACCTGCAATCCATAGAAAAAAATACCACCATCAATGCCAATTGGGTAAAAAACGAGCAATCGCTCTTTATCAATGCTTCTCCTGAAATTCTTGAAGATCTGAAAAAAGAAAATGAATTGTATGAAGAAACTTTTGGATATAATTTTATCATATTTACCAAAGACAAATCCATGAATGAAATCATCGCTAGTTTATCCGATCGTTTAGAAAATGATCCTAATGATGAATTACTTATTGCCGCAGGCGAACAAAATAAGATTACTCAATTAAGGCTACAAAAATTATTCTCCTAAAATAGGAACCCGGTTTATTCACATGCCTACCGGGCAGGCAGGCTGAAAAAAGTTTTATTTCAAAGTAAAATCCGCCTCTTTTACCTCTGCGCTATTGGTGCCAATAAAAACTTTAAAAGCGCCGGGCTCATAAACATATTTCAAATCACTGTTATAAAATTTAAGATCATTGACAGAAATCGGGAAAGTGACTTTTTTGGTTTCGCCAGGTTCTAAAGTGATTTGCTGAAAACCTTTTAATTCTTTGACCGGCCGCGCAATATCTCCCACCATTTGGCGTGTATAAAGCTGTACTGTTTCTTTTCCTTTTCGTGTACCCGTGTTAGTCACATTCACCGAAGCAGTAATTTTATTTCCCGATTTCAAAATTTTACTACTTAATGTAATATCACTATAAGAAAATGTAGTATAACTTAAACCGTAACCAAAAGGATACAAAGGCGTGTTGGCAACATCCAGGTAATCAGATTTAAATTTGGGACTGTCACCGGGATGGAAAGGTCTTCCCGTATTTAAATGATTATAATAAATGGGGATCTGCCCGACATTGCGTGGAAAACTAACAGTAAGTTTTCCGGAAGGATTATAATTTCCGAACAAAACATCAGCCACGGCATTGCCCGCTTCCGTGCCGCCGAACCATGTATCAAGAATGGCGGAAACATGTTCATCTTCCCATGTGAGAGTCATTGGCCTTCCGTTCATTAGCACCAACACCACTGACTTACCGGTCTTCACTAAAGCTTTCAATAAATTTTCCTGGCCTGGCTGTAAACCGATATGTGTCATGCTGGATGATTCACCGGTCATGTCTGCCGCTTCGCCTAAAACCGCCACTACCACATCCGCTTTATCAGCAGTTGCCACTGCTTCATCTATCATTTCTTCCGGAGTTCTTGAATCAACATCAATTTCAGTTCCAAATACATTCACTCGTTTGATCAGCATGGTATCATCGCTGATATTTGCGCCTTTTGCATATAAAATGTTTACGTCATTCCCCGTTACATTTTTTATACCCTGCATAATGGTGACACTTTTTTGAGGATCGCCTGACACACTCCATGTGCCAAGCATATTTCTTTTATTATCTGCCAGCGGGCCAATCAGCGCAATCGTACCGGATTTTTTCAGAGGCAAAACCTGGTTATTATTTTTTAATAAAACAAAACAACGAGCTGCAATTTCCCGCGCTGATTTTAAATTTGCTTCGCTCATAAGTTCTGTCTTTTCTCTCTCTTCGTTGCAGTAGCGGTAAGGATCTTCAAACAAGCCCAATTTATACTTTGCTTCCAACACCCGCCTGCAGGCTTCGTTTATTTTTTCCAATGTTACTTTTCCCTGTTGTAAAGATTTTTTCAAAGTGGTTAAAAAACCTTCACTAACCATATCCATGTCCATTCCCGCGTTTAAAGCTTTGGCTGAAACAGCCTGAAGATTGCCCATCCCATGATTGATCATTTCACTAATGGAAGTATAATCAGACACCACCAATCCCTGAAATCCCCATTGTTTACGCAGAACGTCTGTCAATAAAAATTTGTTAGCGCTTGCAGGAATGCCATCAACGGTATTAAAGGAACTCATAACGCTTCCAACTCCTGCATCGACGGCAGCTTTATAAGGCGGAAGATATTCATTGTGCATCCGCTGTTTGCTCATATCAACCGTATTATAATCACGACCCGCTTCGGCAGCTCCATATAATGCATAGTGCTTTACGCAAGCCATTACTGTGGTATCCTTTGAAAGATCATTTTCCTGGTAGCCTTCCACCATTGCTTTGGCTATTTGTGATCCCAGGAAAGCGTCTTCACCTGAGCCTTCTGCAATGCGCCCCCATCTTGGATCGCGGGCAATATCTACCATGGGTGAATATACCCAGTTCAGGCCATCAGCGGTTGCTTCATTAGCTGCAATACGCGCACTTTTTTTAATTAACGAAGTGTCCCAACTTGCAGAAAGGCCAAGAGGAATGGGAAATATGGTTCTGTGTCCATGGATCACATCCAATCCAAATATCAAAGGAATATGAAGGCGTGAATTTTTTACTGCAATTTCCTGAACCCGGCGGATTTTGTCAGGGCCCGTGATTCCAAATAATCCGCCAACCTCGCCATTCCTGATTTTGGTATCCACATCTTTACTTACAACAGCACCGGTGACTGCCCCACCAGGAGTTACTAAATTCAACTGGCCAATCTTTTCATCAAGGGTCATTTTTTGCATGAGGACCTTAATAAAATTGTCCATTTTTGAAGGAACTGATTTCTGACCGTTTGCAGTAAACGAACCAATAATTGATAATCCTGTAAAAAGCAATAATAGCTTTCTCATTTCTAAGTGTTTTAATTTTTTATTAAATACGGCTGAATAATTTTTTGCCAGATGGCATATCCTTTTGCATTCATATGAAGCCCATCTTCAAGGAAGATGCTTTTATCCGGGTTGCCTTCTTTATCAAGCATTGAATGATACACATCTATGAAAGCTGCATTTTTCTTATCCTTCAAAAAATTCTTTATTAACAAATTGGCTCTCACCATTTCAGGCATTAGTTTTTGCCTGCTCAGGCTGGGCTTAATGGATACAAATGAAATATTGGTATTAGGGAGCCTTTTCCGGATCAAATAAAATAAAGATTTGAAACGGTTCAATACAGAATCAGGCGTTATTTTTTCAGAGGAAGCGAGATCATTGTCGCCTTCATAAATTATGACCTGCCGTGGCTGGTAGGGGAAAACAATTTCATCTGTATACCGTATCGCATCCGGAAAGGAAGACCCTCCAAAACCACGGTTGATAACAGTATAACCGGGAAAATATTTTTGAACATCCGCCCATTTTCTGAAGGAAGAACTTCCTAGGAAAAGAATGGCATGTTTAGGAGGAAAGTGAGTGCTGTCCTCAATTTTAAATTGCTGTATCTCTGAATAAAAAGGAGCATGCTGGGCTTTTACAAAACCAACGCAAAGCAATAAAGCAATAAATAATTTTATCTTTTTAAGAAAATGATTTTTTTCCATTTATGGTAATTTTAAAGATTAATAACTTTAAAATTCAATATAGGAAAAGCATTTGGAATTTATGAAATATTCATTCATTAATTTTCAAAAGGAATTCTAAATCAGTTTGAATAATTGAAAATAAGAAATTGTTTCATCTGATTAGGCTCCTGAAATCTTTCATTTTATTTCATTTCTCCTCTTTAAATTTTCACCATAATCTATAAGGAATTTTTTTCCCAAATCAGTAACATAAATACACATAATATCTTTGTTCCCGATTTTTTCCATTCGGGTATTAATAAACCCTCTTTTATACAACCCTGCCAAAGAGGACTTCATTTCTTCCGGAAGGCATGGAATATTTCCACCAAAAGATTCTTTTTCCAGGCATTCTTTCAATTTTTCAATCATCCGTTTGGTGGGTGGGCGCAAATTTGTAAGCATTTCTGAATTTTTAAACCATATTAC
>JBIQMJ010000301.1:0-5698 GCA_044463445.1 Segetibacter koreensis | reverse complement strand
TTATCGGCTGATCTCAGCAAGCAAATAAATGTTTCAGACGATACCATACGCAGGGATATCCAGCAACTTTCCGAAGAAGGAAAAGTGATTAAATTTCACGGAGGAGCTTTATCTCCCTCGTTTCACAATAACCGGGGCACTTCCAATGAAGTGTATGCTTATACGCAAAAAAAAATAATAGCTCAAAAAGCCATTTCATTGATAAAGAATAAAATGTTTGTGCTGACTACCGGAGGAACCACTATTATTGAAATGGCAAGAGCCCTCCCGCCCGATCTTCATGCCACATTTATTTCAGGAAGCATTCCTGCTCTTGCAGAATATATTGTGCATCCCAATATTGAAGTGATCGCTATCGGAGATAAGATTTCAAAAGATTCCAAAATCACAGTTGGTTCAGATGCTATTTCAAGAATCAAGGAATTAAAAGTGGATTTATGCATCTTAGGCATCTCTGCTATTAATCTTCAAACCGGCATTTCCGACAATGACTGGGAAGTAGTGCAGATCAAAAAGGCAATGATCGAGGCTGCTGAAAAAGTAGTTTGTTTAACCATTTCAGAAAAAATCAATTCAAGGCAGCCCTTCCAGGTTTGTGATATTAAAAGAATTGACACGATCATCACAGAACTATCCCCGGATGATGAATTATTACAACCCTATATAAAAGCAGGAATTAATGTTTTATAAATATGCAATCAATAAAATGAAAATCAAAATCACTTTCACCTTTAAAATTTAATTATGAGAAAAATCACATCATTTATGGCCTTGTTGCTATTGTTGTGGTGCCAGCTAACTGTTGCACAGCGAACAGTGACCGGCGATGTCAAAGACAACAGCAATCAGCAACCTATTGCCCGGGTCACTGTGACTGTTGCAGGCACAAAAACCGCGACTGCTTCCGACAATAACGGGCATTTTTCGATTGTTGTTCCCGGCGGGGATCAATCTTTAATTTTTTCTACCATTGGCTACAAAGAGCAAACAGTTGCCATAGGGGCGCAAACCAATCTAAATGTTTTCCTTGAGCCTTCGTTTGAATCACTCAACCAGGTGGTAATCGTGGGCTATGGCACCCAGAAAAGAGGAAATGTGACAGGCGCCATTTCCACAGTGGATGTCAATAAAACCTTAGTTGCCAGGCCCATTGCCGACGTGGGAAGAGGTTTGCAGGGCGCAGTCTCAGGTTTGAATGTAATTATCCCGAGCGGCGAAGTAGGCTCTGATCCGATTCTGAAAATCCGTGGGGCTATGACCTCATTCCAGGGAAGCAGTACTCCATTAATCCTTTTGGATAATGTGGAGATACCGAGCATCCAGGTAGTTAATCCAAATGAAATTGCATCCATTTCGGTTCTGAAAGATGCCGCCGCAGCCTCCATTTATGGGGCCAAGGCTTCGAACGGTGTTATTCTGATCACCACCAAGAAAGGATCAGGGACCAGCAAACCCCAGGTTACATATTCCGGCAACATGTCGTGGCAGAATGCCTGGAAAGATTTAAAGATGGGAGAGCTAAATGCATTGAAATATACAGTTGACGCTGCACAAAGGGTAGGTAATTTTGGAATTAGTGGGGCTTTCTATTATGTGGACAGTGCCAGCTATTCAAAAGCTGTAGAATGGCAAAAATTATATGGAGGAAGCATTGGCCCGGACGATCCAACAGTTTTTGGGCGCGATTGGTATGTGCAGGGTGCAGCCCATAATCAAAAAATGGGTATGCGAACTTACAATGCTTATGATTACATGATCAAGGAATGGGCGCCCACTCAGCAACATGACATTACAGTAGGACAAACAATAGGTAAAACCTCATTTAACCTTGGCCTTGGATACCTCGACCAAAGTGGCATGATAAAGCCAGCTAAAAAAGACGACTTTACCCGATATAATGCTTCACTCAGGCTTTCAACTGAAGTAAATAAATATTTAACCATTCGCGGTGGTGCCATGTACTCAAGAAGAGACAAGCAATATCCGTATGCTACCAGTTCTACCACTGCAGATCCCTGGTTATACCTGTACAGGTGGGGGCCATTGTATCCTTTTGGCAACGACCAAAACGGAGATCCGATCCGCAGCCCGGTGAGTGAATTTGCCGCTGCAAACACGGCGAGTCTATTGCAGAACTATATGAATGTAAGTTTAGGAGCTACCCTGAATTTCACCAGTAACTGGAAATTGGATTTTGATTATACCTATAGTACCCAGGATGAAAGCTGGAAAAGGCCGGGAACAAGGTATACGGCGGCAGATTCATGGTCTGCTCCTATTGCGAGAGTGGATGAGGCCGGAGATCCGGTATATGTTGACAGTACAGGGAAAGAGGTATCGAGTACTGCTCCCGGTGCCATGCCGGCTTACGATTTAAATTATCGCACTTATACAGGTCTCGGCGCCAACCCTGATCATATTATTCGTAGCACCACCAATTTTGCCAGCAGCACCATTAATGCTTATACAACCTATAACTGGAAATTGGCAAGGGATCATGAATTTAAGTTTATATTGGGTGTGAACCGTGTAGCAGCCAGTACCGAATGGCAGTCTCAAAGAGTTAACCAATTAACTGATATTATTAATCCACAATTCAACTTTGCCATAGGTACTCCTCCTTCTGTAGATGGCGATAAAACATGGGAATCCCAGTTGGGATATTTTGGTCGTATTAACTATGCTTTCAAAGACAAATACCTGGTCGAAGGAAATTTGCGCCGCGACGGGTCTTCTAAATTCCCCTCCAATTTATGGTGGAGGTGGTATCCTTCAGTTTCTGCAGGATGGATTGTGAGCAATGAGAAATTTTTACAATCGCAGAATGTGCTGAACTTTTTCAAGATCAGGGGATCATGGGGTTCTATTGGTGACCAAACAGTATCTAACACTCTGTATTTACCATTAATGGATTATGGCCTTTCTTCCTGGGTAGGTGGAAATGGCGCCAGAAGCCCTTTCGTGGGTACCCCTCCGGCTATCACACACGATATCACCTGGCAGGATATTGAAACGAAAAATTTGGGTCTTGATTTAGGATTCTTTCAAAATAAAATGACCGTTACTTTTGATTTGTATCAAAGAAATACCAACAATATGATTGTGCCGTTAGAAGGAATTCCCCTTACTTATGGTACAGGAGCTCCCAAGGGAAATTTCGGTTCCTTGCGCACGAATGGCTGGGAGTTAACCATCGAGTTTAATCACAGGTTCGAAAATGGAATAGGCGTTAATTTCATGGGAAATATTTCAGATTCAAAAACATTTATTGAAGAATATGGAACCTCTACGGGGGTTAACAGTAATTACAATGGCAAAAACATCGGTGAAATTTGGGGATATCGGACAGACAGGTTGTATCAAATGTCAGATTTTGATCTGGGGAGCGATGGCAAACCGCAGTTGATCACCCTTACTGCGGATGAGGTACCTGCGAAGTATGTAGGCAAGAAAGCTTATAAATTAAAACCAGGCAAAAATGGCGAAAAACCGGTTTACCAGGTATTCTTACAAAATTCATCGAATTTCTTTTTCGGGCCGGGAGATGTTAAGTTTAAAGACGTGAATGGAGATGGGATAATTGATAATGGCAGCGCTTTATTATCTGATCATGGCGATCTGCAAGTGATCGGCAACTCCAATCCAAGATACAATTATGGATTCAGGTTGGGAGCTAATTATAAAGGTTTTGACATCAGTGTATTCTTCCAGGGAGTAGGCAGCCGCCAGGTTTGGGGAAATGGATTCCTTGCCATTCCGGGATTCAATGCCGCTGATGGTGCCGCACCCGCCACTTTTGTGGATAATTACTGGACGCCTGATAATACCAAAGCATTCTATCCCGCCGCCTATAGTAATGGTGGTAGTAATTCTGCCAATAATATGCAGGTTCAGGACAGGTATTTATTAAACATGGCGTATCTAAGGCTTAAAAACCTGACTATCGGGTATTCATTGTCTAAAGACCTTCTTAAGAAGGTGGGCGTGAACTCACTCAGGGTATATGGAGCATTAGAAAATTTCATCACCTGGGACCACCTGAGAGGATTGCCTATAGATCCTGAATATATAGATGGGTACTCCATGTGGAATTCATCCAACTATAACCTGGGCCGCACCGGAATGGGCACGCCTGCATTCAAAAGCATATCAGTTGGTGTTCAATTAAACTTTTAAAAAAAATTACAATGAGAAAATATAACTATATCTTAGGTCTTGGAATAGCGTGCTTGCTTTTCATGTCCTGCAAAAAAGATTTCCTGGATAGGCCACCATTAACGAGTTACGTAGATGCGGATGGCCAATTCTGGAGAAATGAAGACGACATCCGGATGTTCGCTGTTGACTTTTATCCCAATTATTTTAATGGCTATGGTGAAGGTTGGACCTGGAATTATACACCCGTTGTTGGTTATACTTTTAATGATGACCTTACCGGCAAAAATGTACAGTCTAATTTTGAAAGCAGCGTGCCTTCCTCAAGAGGATCCAGTTCTGAAAGTGCCGCATGGCTGCAACAATATGCAGGCCCCACATGGGATTTCGCCTGGGTACGCAAAGCCAATATTTTCCTGGACCGGCTTGAAAAAAATGCGAAGCCAAAAATTACCGATGAGGCGTACAAGCACTGGACTGCAGTAGCAAGATTTTTCAGAGGCTATGAATATTCACGGTTGGTAAGTGTATTTGGTGATGTACCGTACTTTGGCAGAGTAGTGAATGAAAGTGAACTGGATACTTTATACAAAGACAGGGACAACAGGGGCGTCGTGATGGATCACGTTTATGATGATTTCCAGTATACCTTAGCCAATATCAGGGTAAATGACGGCGCACAAAATTTGAACAAATATATTGCGGCTGCTTTTATCTCCCGATTGATGCTGTTTGAAGGAACTTATGAACATTATCACGGGTTAGATGATGCCAGGGCTAAGAAATACCTGGAGCTTGCGGTACAGGCCGCGGAAATTGTAATGAACAGCAATAAATACAGTTTTGGCAGTGATTTCAAATCCCTGTTTACTTCTGAAAGCCTTGCCGGCAATCCTGAAGTAATCTTATACAGAACTTACGATGCTTCTTTATCAGTTACTCATGCGGTGGGATCCTATTCCAATGGCACAGAAACGGTGGGTGTGGATGGCAACCTGGTATTGGCCAAATCATTTATCATGAATGATGGCAATGTTTGGGAAAATTCTTCCAACCCTGATGCTGCCGACTTCTCTATTGGTAATCTTGCTAAAACGAGAGACCCTCGTTTTGAAGCGACTTTCATTGATCAGCCCAATGGATCGGCGACCACCCTTTTGTATGAAGATAAATTTGCCTCAAGAACCGCGATTACTTACATTGGAAAATCCTATCCATCCGAATGGGGAAGCAACACCAATACCAGCGATGCACCTATTATCAGGTTGGGTGAGGTAGTCTTAAACTGGATCGAAGCAAAGGCAGTACTCGCTGAGGATTTTGGCGGAGCTCCTGTAACGCAGGATGACCTGGACAAGTCTATCAATGCGATCCGCAATCGTCCTTTAGATGCAGCAGCCATTGCAAAAGGAGTTCAAAAAACAGCTCCTCTTGAGTTGTCCGCACTTCCTGATGATCCTGAAAGAGATGCGGATGTGCCGCAACTTATTTGGGAAATACGCCGCGAAAGGCGCATGGAATTTGCATTTGAAAATTTCAGGCT
>JBIQMJ010000300.1:0-5728 GCA_044463445.1 Segetibacter koreensis | reverse complement strand
TAACGGCTGGTACCCGGTTGGCCCGAAGCCTTATGCTCTGTGCATTCCAAAATCACCTGAACCCTGTTTCCTTTCTTTGCCATTTTATTAATTTGAAAATTTTAAATTTTGAAAACCTGAAAATTATTAAACGATTAATTGAGACATTTGCTAATTTTCAAATTTGCTAATTAGATTTTAACACCTTTCGATCTCATTTGTTTCACTACGGTGTAAAGCCCGTTCTTATTGATCGTACGAATCGCTTCAGAAGACAATTTTAAAGTGATCCATTTGTCTTCCTCTGCCAGAAAATATCTTTTTTTCTGCAAATTAGGAAGAAACCTTCTGCGTGTTTTAATGTTTGAATGTGAAACAGTATTTCCTGTGATTGGTCTTTTTCCTGTTACCTGACATACTCTGGCCATAATGATCTTTTTTTTCGGACGGCAAAGGTAATAAAGATATAAATAGTGAAAAAATAAAATTGTGAAGAATTCAATGCAAAAACTCCCAAAGACTCAGTGAGGAGAGCCAAAGATGACAGCAAACCCATTTTTTTGCCTGATTTTCATTTTATCTGACATTTTATTCTCAACGACTGCCAATTTTAATAAGGCATAATTTATGTTGATAAGAAAGTATGGAAACATTTGGTGATGTAATTAAAAGCGCGCAACCGGTTTTGGTTGATTTTCACGCCACTTGGTGCGGCCCCTGCAAAATGATGGCGCCGGAATTACAAAAGTTTGCTCAAAAAAACACAGGTAAACTAAGAGTAATAAAAATAGATATTGATAAGAATCCTGCGACGGCCCAGCAATTTAATATCCAGGGAGTGCCTACTTTAATTCTTTTTAAAGAGAGTAAAGTTTTATGGAGGCAATCCGGCGCCATGAGTTCTTCACAAATCTCTGCAGCCGTAAATCCGCACCTGTAAGTTTATTTTCAAAGTTTTACATTTAACAATTATAATGGCAACATCTTCAATTAATGCAATTTTTAATGGCGGTATGAATTTTACCGCCGACATAAACGGCCATAAGGTAGAAATAGACACCGACGAATCGCGTGGAGGAAAAAATTTAGGTACACGGCCTAAAGCGCTCATGCTTGCCTCTCTCGCGGGATGTACGGGGCTTGACGTGGTAGGGATTTTAAATAAAATGCGGGTGAATTTTTCTGATCTTTCAATAAAAGTGGATGCTCATCTTACGGATGAAGAAGCGGCCATCTATGATGAAGTGGTCGTTAATTATACGATTAAAGTGAATGAAATTGATGAGCCTAAAGTAGAGAAAGCAGTAAAATTGTCACAGGAAAAATATTGCGGCGTTACCAAAATGTTCCAGGCTTTTTCAAAAGTTTCTTATAAGATTTTCTATATCTGATTTTATAATTTTCTTGCCTTTTTTTCCTGGTACACTCTCATCATCTGGAGCGTAACCGCTAATAATATCAACCCAAAGCCAAAATAAAAGCCTGTCCCCAGAAATTTATTTTCTTTAAAAATAATAAAGGCCAGGATGATAGAATATACCGGCTCAAAATTGTAGGAAAGATTAGTAGTGAATGCGGTAATATGTTTTAAGGCATTCAGGCTGAGGTTAAAAGCAAAGACTGTACAAATTCCCGCAAGGATTATCAACCAAAAACCATCACTTAGAGTTGGCCAATAATAATCAGCCGGGAAAAAATGAAGATAAAATGGCAATACAAAAAAAAGGGTAATAAATCCTCCGCTCATTTCGTAAAGAGTAACCGTATTGGGCAAAAAATCGTTCAATAATTTTTTATTCAGGATCGGAAAAATGCAGGCGAGCATAGCGGAAATAATCCCAAAAACGATTCCCATTTTATATTGGGGATAAAAATTAAAGATCAGGTAAACCCCTGTGATGGCCAGTAATCCAAGAATTACTTCTATAAAATCCACTTTTCGCCTCATGATAAGTGGTTCAAAAAGAGAAGTAAAAAAACCAATAGTTGATAAGCAGGTAACGGATACCGAAACGTTGGAATATTTTATACTTCCATAAAAGCTTACCCAATGGAGTGAAATAATGGCTCCCACACCAAAAAGCTTCAGCATATTTCTCAAGGAAAGTCTTTCCAGCGTGTTTTTATACAATAAAAATAATGCAAGAATAATAGCGCTTAGGAGCATCCTGTAAAAAGTGAGAAGCCCCTCATTTAACTGGATCAATTTGCCAAGGATGGCAGTAAAACCCGCCAAAATTATTGCAATGTGAAGTTGTAAAAAAGCTTTTTTCAATGAAATTACACCGGAATTTTATAGGTAATGAAAGCGACTAAAAGCTCAAAATTAGACCAAGAAAGCTCACCAATAAAATTTATTGTTACTCCTTCGCACCTAAAAACCATAGCGAAAGGATTCAATAACAGGCCCTAACAATTAACAATCCTTTGTATAAAAAAAAATAAGGTGATTGAATTGTAGCTATCATAGCTTTATATTTGCCCATCTTTCGATAAATCCATAATATGAATTATAAACGTATCAACAACATTACAGGGTGGGCTATTGGTATTATTGCCTGCTTCGTATATCTATCAACTATGGAAGCCACCGGCAGTTTTTGGGATTGCGGCGAATTCGCTTCCAGCGCTTATAAACTTCAGATTCCACATCCGCCGGGAGCGCCGTTATTTATCCTGATTGGCAGGTTATTCATGGCACCATTTTCCAATCCAAATACAGCCATTCTTGGCCTGAACACCATGAGCGCGTTAATGAGCGGATTTTGTATTTTATTTTTATTCTGGACCATCACCCACTTTTCACGGAAAATCTTTGAAAAAAATAATCCCCAACCTCTTACCGGCCCCCAGATATTTACGATAATGGCTGCGGGAACTGTAGGAGCACTTGCTTATACATTTTCTGATTCTTTCTGGTACAGTGCTGTTGAATCAGAGGTGTATGCCAGCTCTTCCTTTTTTACTGCCATCGTTTTTTGGGCGGCCTTAAAATGGGAAGATGCGGTGAACCGGGAAAAATTAAATGGTGTTAAAGGAAATTTTACCCCTGCAGACCGCTGGCTTATCTTGATTTTTTATATGGTAGGGCTGGCAGTAGGTGTCCATTTGCTGGCTATTCTCACTATTCCAGCTATCGTGATGTTGTATTATTTCAAAAGATACAAGGTCACAAAATGGGGAACATTTTGGGCTTTTATTACCGCCTGCGTTGTTACAGGAATCGTACAGGTACCCATGATTCAATGGAGTATTAAACTGGCTTCTAAATTTGATATACTTTTTACAAATAGCTTTGGCCTTCCTTTCTTTTCCGGATTTACTTTTTTCTTTGTTCTGATTGCGTTTTTGATCTTCCTGATGTTAAGGCTGGCAAAGAAAAAGAATTGGAATTTTTTACGGCTGGCCATGTGGGCTTTTGCATTTATCCTCTTGGGATTTTCTACTTATTTCACCACCATGATCCGCTCCAATGCAGATCCAGCCATTGATATGTTCAATGTAGATAATCCTTTGAGCCTTGAAGGATATCTTACCCGTGAGCAGTATGGCGACTGGCCTATTTTAAAAGGACAGGATTTTACGGATGAACCAACTAGCCAGACATACGAAGACACCTATGTAAAAGGAGATGACAAGTATGTAAAGAAAGGGAAAAAAGTAGTGACCGAATATGATCCTTCCGATCTTCATTTCTTCCCAAGAATGTGGGATAACAGCAATGACCAGGGACACGCTGATTATTATGCAAGTTTTGCAAATATTCAGAAGGATCCGAAAACCGGGAAATATTACGAAAAGCCTACCATGGCGGATAATATTTCTTTCTTTTTTAGTTACCAGTTAAACTGGATGTATATCCGCTATTTCATGTGGAATTTTGCCGGAAGGCAGAATGATCTACAGGGGATAGACATGGGCAATGTGCGGGATGGAAACTGGATAACAGGTATTTCATTATACGACAATATGCGCCTCGGCGATCAGAGTAAATTACCTCAGACCCTGAAAGAAAATAAAGCCCACAACAAATTATTTGCATTGCCTCTGCTCCTTGGCCTTCTTGGCCTTATTTACCAATATCAAAAAGATAAGTCAGATACTCTGGTCGTAGGCCTGTTATTCTTTTTCACTGGCATTGCCATTGTTTTTTACCTGAACCAGGCCGGCAATCAGCCCCGTGAAAGGGATTATGCTTATGTAGGTTCTTTCTATGCATTTGCTGTCTGGATCGGGATCGGCGTTATGTATGTCAAAGAACTTTTTGATAAGTATATGAAACCCAAAATGGCCAATTATGCAGCCGCCGGATTGTGCCTGCTGGCAGTGCCTGTGTTGATGGCCAGCCAGGAATGGAATGACCATGACCGCAGCCAGAAAACTTTAGCGAGAGATATCGCAAAAGATTACCTGGAAAGTTGTGCGCCCAATGCAATACTTATTACATTCGGAGATAATGATACCTACCCTCTTTGGTTTGACCAGGAAGTGCTTGGCATACGCCGCGATGTGAGAGTGATCAATTCAAGCTTGCTGGGCACAGATTGGTACCTAAATGAACTGCGCTATAAAATCAACAAGAGCGATCCTATACCGATCATTTGGACTCCCGGACAAATTCTTGGAAGCAACCGCGATGCCATCTACTTCTTCCCCGATTTGCCGGGAGCAAAAGTGGATCAGAGTACACCGTTGGACCTTTATACCATGATGAAAAATTATGCCGGAAGTGATGATCCTTCCAGGATGTATCAGAATGGCAATGACTTCCTGAATATTTTTCCAACTAAAAACGTGGAAGTGCCTGTAGATACTAATTTGGTAAGACAGAACGGCACCGTAAATCCTAACGATACTGTTTTGTCAAAGATCGAGTTTTCTATTCCTAAAAATGCCTTGTTAAAAAATGAAAGCGCAATTCTTAATATTATTGCTGCCAACAAATGGAAACGTCCGATCTATTTTACAGCTCATTATTCTGATCTGGGCTTTGGGCAATATTTAAGAACCGACGGATTGACTTACAGGTTGGTTCCTGTAAAAAGCGCTGATGTGAATGACACATGGGCTTATAACGTGATGATGAAAAAGTTTGCCTTTGGCGGCGCAGATAAAGCAGGGACTTATTTTGATGAAACCAACCGCCAGCAGTTGAATACATTGAGAATGCAATATTCGCAGGTGGCCAATAGCCTGGTAGATAAAGGAAAGAATGAGGAAGCGAAACAACTCCTGGAAGAATGCGATAAAAATATGCTGACACAGAATTTCCCCTATGGGATGGCTTCGCGCAGGGAACAACAGAACCAGATTTCAGCGCAATTTTTATTGGCAGCTTACCGGGCAGGCGATACGGTACTGGCGAAAAAAGTATCCAATGCTTTACGCGCCGATCTTGAACAGCAGATCATGTATTTTAACAGCCTGGATGAAAACCGCCAGCAATACCTGGCATATGACAACCAGATTGTAACTCAATTGCTTCAGCAATTGCAAGGAATGGAGCAATACTTCACCAAACCGATGGTGAATTTACCTTCTCCTGAAAGTACCAATAAAGTCATAACCAATGGGCCATCTTTAAGAAACGATACTCAGCCTCACGATAAAACGCAATAAAAATCAATGCTTACATAAACAATTAAATCCCGGCGACCCAAAATTGCCGGGATTTCTTTTTTTAACAAAGGATTCTTTTATAAAAATCTTCAGGATAAGCTGAGGAATGCGTAGAGTTGAAAGCAAAATC
>JBIQMJ010000299.1:0-5732 GCA_044463445.1 Segetibacter koreensis | reverse complement strand
ACGGCGATGCGTATGGCGATGCAACGAATGCAAAAATAAGCTCAGATCCTGTTGCGGGCTACATTCCGGCTTATACCGTTCTGGATGCAAGCTTTACTTACCACCTCAAAAGTTTTTCAGTAAAGGCAGGAATGAATAACATTGCCGACAAAAAATATTTCACCCTTCGCGCTGATGAATATCCCGGTCCGGGAATTATTCCATCAATCGGTAGGAATTTTTATGTAGGAATTTCAACTAATTTTTAAATGGGGATGTAAGAAGAATTAGCAAGTTCCATAAATACCATGAGCCAAAAATTTTCTTTGGCTCATGGTATTTTAAAATAGTATTGTTGCAATTTATAATTAATTAGTTTCCACAATCGGGATTACCACCATTATTTCACAGCCCTGGCCGGGAGATGCAGTAATATGCAGCTTCCCGGAAAATAGTTCTGCACGCCTTTTCATATTAGCAAATCCAATTCCCTTTTTGACATCATCTACCTGAAAGCCTACCCCGTTGTCGGCGATCCTCATGTGAAGCCAGTTATGATATACAAAGACTTTTATTTCAATATCCGTACATTTTGAATGCGTAATAATATTACGTAACTGCTCCTGCAATATCCGGTAGAGATTTAACTTGATCTCCTGGTCAAGTAAAATATTCTTTGAACCTTTATCAAAATACATTGAAATGTGATAGGCATTTTCAACATTGAATGTTTTCAAGAGGCTTTTAAAGGCCTCTTCCAGCCTGGTATTGTCAAAAAAGGCCGGAGCTAACCGATGAGAAAGATTCCGTATTTCTTTGGTAGCAAGAAGTATCGCGTCGCACGATTGATTGTAAGTGGGTATGACAGAGGGAGCTAAGGAAGTCCTGATCATTCCCAAACTCATTTTGGCGGCAGCAAGGATCTGGCAAACATTATCATGCAATTCACTGCCTATTTCATAACGTTCATCTTCCTGGGTTTTTATAATTGCCTTGGTTAACCTGTTTTCAAATTGATTGCGCTCAGTGACATCAATGGAAATAACTAAAATGCACTTCCTGTCATTTATAACAATCGGGGAAGTGTAAATTTCCACTTCAATTCTTTCTCCGTCTTTCTTCAGATGATTAAAATTATATTTCGCTGTCTTATCCTGGGTAAGATTGAGCGTTTCTTCTTTAATCCTTTTTACATCCTCTGATTCTTTTAAAAAATCCTTTCCCCTCCTGATGTCAAAAATCGTCATATTGAGAAATTCCTGATCAGAATATTTATAATGCTCCGATGCGGCTTTGTTGACAAACATAAACTTGTTGGTTTGAGGGTCAATTACCCACATCGGAATAGGCGCCAGGTTAAAAAAATTCCGGAATTTCAATTCTGAAGCTACCAATGATTCTTCCAACTCCTTTTTTTCAGTAACATCATTAAAAAATCCCATCGACCTATCAAATTTGCCATTCTTATACTCTAACAAAATAGTTCCTTCTATGTAAACAGGTTTTCCGCTTTTGCTTTTATATATTCTTTGAACATTAGTAATCACCTTATCTTTTGAACCCTCCTGGTCTATATTGACGGATCCCTCCGAAAGAATATCCGATACAGTAAGAAGAGAAAGATCCTCATCATTATATTCAAGCGTTCGCTTAAAAAAATCATTGGCAAAAATAAATTTCCCGCTGGCGTCACATTCCTCGATTATTTCATTGGTCTGTTCAGTAAGTGTCCTGTATTTTCTCTCACTTTCCTTTACCTCTGAATTCGCTTTCCGTGCCACTTTTATTAACCTGAAAAGAAATATGCCTAATGAAATTAATAATACAAGTATAGAAAGACTTATCCCAATGTTTATATCATTAATATGGGTTATTTTTCTCCCGTATTGGTTTATTAAAACTCTATCATGAGAAACCACTTTATTTCGCAGATCACTTTTTATTTTATGAATTTGCAGGTATAAATTTTCCAGGCCACTCTCATAATTTGTTATTGCCTGGCCGTATTTTTCTTTCCTCATCAATTGAAATAAAACATCCAGGGATTGCTTTTTCTTATCATTCAATAATTCTAATTCATTAAACAATTGCCGCTCGCCGCTGCCGGTAATTTCCTTTTTAGATTCGATAATTAAACTATCATTAACCTGTATTTGAGTAATTATTTTATTTAAAAAATTTCCTGCTTTGTCTTCGTGATAAGAATATAAGGATTTTAAAATGGCAATCTCTTCATTTATTCCTGATCTATAAAGTGTGTCAAATGTGGATTGGCGATCGCAGGCCCTGTTAACGATTTGGACAAGAGCGCTACTTGCTTCTCTCTGGCTCCAGAATTGGGAATTTCGCAATAAAACTAATATAATAAAAACAGCGGTATAGCAAAGAAGCAAGAGCCATTCCGAAGAAAGGTTTGATAAACGGTTTTTCATTTAACATTAGATATTTGGATGGGGCAAAATTAGTATAAATATATAAGAAATTCCTTTTATCTCTTAATAAAGATTCACTATTTTATTTCTTCTTCACAGATGTAATATTCACTTCATAAAAAAATTCCCGCAAAGAATACTTGCACGAGAAAACAAATCCTTGCCATTGAACCTATGGGTATTTTCAAAATAAAAAAGTTGAGTATTTATGGGTTTACTATAGAAGGAATGCGATTGTCAGGCCTAACCTTAATTTAAAATAAAGCCAAAGCGAAAACCCGCGGTACATGCGAAGTTGACTGAAGGATTGTCTTTAGCTACGGCCAGGACAAACGGATGTCCATATAAACCATCCCCATCCTTCACATTGTCAATTTCCGCCCCTCCACCCATATATAATTCAAGAACTACTTTACTGTCGAATGCCCATTGATGTCCAAAATTCAGCATTAAGGCGCCAAAGCGATGATGTTTTTTAATGGTATTTTTCGTGGAATCATCTCTAAATTCATTGAAGCTGTAAGCTCCGATTAAAAAAGAAGGCTTTATATACGACCCTTCAAACGTATTTATCAAAGTGTAATTATTTGGGGATGTTTCATTAGAATGGATTCGCTTAATAAACTTATACCCCAATTCAAAAAAGCCACCAAATTGATTTTTATGGCCAGATCTGTAGTTATAGGGAGCAAAACGATCAAGACCCAAACCTAAAAAACGTGGCTTGATATTTAAATTCCTGCCTGCTCCTATAATGCCAAGACTAAATTCAATGTTTCTATGGTGAGCAACAGATTTTTCAAAAGCAAATTGCGAATAGCCAAGTAACGGGGCAAAAAAATTCATTTTTAATACACTTGCTGACTTAAAGGGCGCATTTGAAGATTTTTTATCCGGAACGGTAGCTACTTTTTCTTTATCAGGTAGGCTTTGAGCAAAAATCTGACTATAGAAAAAGATTAATAAGATTGAAAATAGAATTCTTCTCATAATAGCAGTTTACAGTTTAGTAACGCGTCTCCTAATTAAAAATTATTTTAGCTCTCGTTAAGCCTATAACTTTTGAAATGTGAGCGTTTTTTCAGCCGTTTTAATATTCAGTTTGCCACCCACTTCAAAACTATACTCCCGAGCATCTCGAATATTCTTAACAAATTCGTTTCCCCAGGATGTTTCAGCCACTTTTGTCATCCCTAAATCAGGAATTGACATTGATTTATTTAGACCAATAAAATAATCATTTTCCCCTATTCCGTTAGTTGGCGTATTTCCAAAAAAAGTCCCGTTAGTTGTGCTCATGGAAGTAAAAGTAATTTCTACGTCTCCCTGAATTGAAGATGGTTTGGTTGTTGTTAAACCAGTTGCATTGTCCTTAACAATTATCATTCTCCATTTACCATTTAATGAAGTAGGCACAGAATCTGATGTATTTTGTTTTTTGCAGCCAACTTGGGCCAAACCAAACAAAGCTACAAGTAAAATAATTTTTTTCATACAAATTGGTTTTTATAAGGACAACTTTAAGTGCCGAAGTGTTGCATCGCTGACGCTCAGCAGAATATTACATAGAATCATTTTATTATCCAAAGGAAGGGATATCATTGATTATTACATTATTAATCTGCAAAGACAAAAAATTAATTTTATTTGCAGCCCTCTTTTCTTCTTGTATCAATCAGATACTGAATTTTCCATTTTCCATTGATGCGGATCAACTGAAACGAATCAACGCCGCAGTGGCTGAATTTGCCTTTATAATAAAATTGATAAGGAGCCCACACTATTGCCAACGCTCCATCAATCCTTATCGCATCAAATTGAATTCTTTCATCCAAAATATTCTTTTCCATTTTAGCCACCTGTCTTGCAAAATCAGCAACTGATTCAGTTTTAACTTCAACTTTACCGTTTTTGTCTATGATGGTTTGAAGAATGGCGCTATCAGCAAAACCGGATACAAGCAACGCAGAATCTGCATTTTTCATGGCGGTGAATAATTGATTCACTGCTGATCTTACAGAATCACCAGTTGATTGGGCTTTCATGCTATTGCATAAAGCCAAACAGATGAGAAGGCAGAAATATTTCATATCATTGATCCTTTTAGAAATAAGATTACTGAATGTCAATTTAGATATTTTAAATTATCCATTGTCCCCAATCTATTACGACAGTTCCTTCTGATCATCCTCTTCATTATTATCGTTTTTCTCTACTCAATTTTTCCGATGATGGTCCAGTCTTCTTTACCATACCCTTTTTCGATCCATTCATCCATCAGGGCTGCCACACCGGGAATTACATTGAGGCTAATTCCATTTTTGCCTGCTTCTTTTAGGAAGAGTCCTGTATCTTTCCTTGCCATTTCCAGTCTCCATGAAGGTTCGCTGAAATCATCACCGGTCATCCTTCTTAACCTCGCAGGCACCGAAGCGCCGGGATTCCATTGGGCAAATAATTGCATGAGTTCACCGGAGGTGATTCCTGTTGAATTTGAAAATGCAATCATATCTGCCATCGCACCATTGACTCCTACCAGAAAAAGATTTCCGGTAAGTTTCATAGCAGCCGCTTTGCCCACCTTTTCTCCAAAATTTACAAGTTTCCCGGTCATTGCAGCAAGTTGCGCTTCCAGTTTGCTGATCAATTCCTGATCGCCGGACACAAGCATATAACCTGTGCTTTCCAGCGCATTCTTTGGCCCCATAAAAACCGGTGCATGCTGATATTGAAATCCTTTGCTTTTCCATTTCTCAGTTCTTTGTTGAGCGCCTTCAATTGAAGTGGTGGTATGGTCAACAAGAATGGCCCCTGGTTTAAGGCCGGCTTCGGCATTGGATAAAGCCTCCTCCACCGTCGCGTCGTCTTTCAATGCTATGTGTACAACCCCTGCATTTTTCACGGCATCTGCAATGTTTTCAAAGGCTATTGCGCCATATTGTTCCAGGTCTTTTGCTTTTGAAAAAGTCCGGTTCCATACCTGCACCTGGTCACCCTTGCTGATCATGGCTCTTACAAAACCTTCGCCTAATAATCCTATTCCTAAAAATGCTTTCATTTTGTTTATTTTTTGTAAAGGTAAGGAGGATAAAAGAACCCGTAATTTAGGAGGGAATGAAGATAGGTGGTTTCCACTATGTCGCAGGCCTGATGACTTCAATCTCATTTTATCCAATTGATGCCCCGCTGAAAATAAAAGAATACACGGTTATTGATATTTTATTTTTTTGTTGCACTTCAACAAGCAGAGATTAAACAACCTCTTTAAAATTAAATATACTATCGGCTGAAGCCGATAGATTTTGTTTTTAGCTGAAGCTA
>JBIQMJ010000298.1:0-5767 GCA_044463445.1 Segetibacter koreensis | reverse complement strand
AAATCCCGGTGAAAAATTCATCGGGATTGCAAATTTATTGAATAAAAATTACCTTTTTTTCAATTCGTCCCTTATCTCTTCCAATAATTTATCGGTAGTAGATACTGGTGGAGGAGCAGGTTCATCGGCGGCCTTCTTCTGAAATTTGGCAATAGTCCGTATCAGCATGAAAATCACCAAAGCAATCACTATGAAATTAATAACTGCCGCCAGGAAATTCCCGTAGGTTACCGTTCCCCATCTTAGCTCCGCTATATCTTTTGCCCCAATGGCATCCAGAGCGGGCGTCAGGATCAGCGGGGTAATAATATCTTTCACCAAAGAGGCAACAATAGCGCTGAAGGCAGCTCCAATGATAACCGCCACCGCCAGGTCCATCACATTTCCTTTTACAGCAAATGCTTTAAAATCTTTTATAAAGCTCATAAAATTTGAATTTTGTAGTTAGAAAATAAATTAACAGGAAACCCCGATTGATCCGGAAAGATCAATCTCTTAATAAATGTAAACAATTAATTTAACTAATATCTATTTTTCAGTATAAGAATCGAAATATTTAAACCGACATAATTTCCTTTTCTTTTATAGCAAGATGTTTTTCTATCAATACGATATGGCTATCGGTTATAGCTTGTATTTCGGCTTCGGCCTCTTTGGCTTTATCTTCGCTCAATCCTTCTTTTTGGGCTTTTTTCACTTGTTCTATTGCATCACGGCGAATATTCCGGATTGCGATTTTTGCCTGCTCTCCTTCTGAATTGCTTCTTTTTACAAATTCTTTTCTTCTCTCTTCCGTTAAAGGGGGTAAAAATAAACGGATAATATTTCCATCATTTTGAGGATTAATACCAATATTGGAGGCAATGATTGCCCGTTCGATGGGCTGTAGCATATTTTTTTCCCAGGGCTGAATGGTAAGGGTTCTCGCATCAATGGCGCTTAAATTCCCTACCTGGTTTATTGGAGTAGGAGTACCGTAATAATCTACGGTTATGCCATCCAGCATAGAAGGATTGGCTTTCCCTGCTCTTATTTTTGTCAATTCCGTTTCAAAATGTTCTGTAGCTTTCTTCATTGAAACTGTGGCTCCGTCAATTATTTCTATAGTCTCTTCTGACATTTTTTTAATTTTTATAAAGCTGATAGATAAAAGTCCAAAATGGGCTTTCTAAAAGTGTACAAATTTAGGAAAACGAAATTGATAATAGAAATGGAAGAAGATTATTCCTGCTCGAGGGTTTCCCTTGCTATAGTCAGGATTTTGTGCGATCCAATAACAGGTTCTTCATGAAGATGGCCGTTGGTAACCATAATTTTCCTTTTGGGCTTATTGTATTTGATTACTGCAACTAAACTAATAGAAATTCCTGCCAATGTCATGAATACTACAAAATCGCCCTCGAAACGAAGAAAATAAGCCAGGATTAAAAGCAGAAGATTTGTGCCAGTGCAGGTTATGGCAATCGATTTATGGCTCAATCCCAAATCTAACAAGAAGTGATGAATGTGATTTCTATCGGGACAGAAAGGAGAGCGTCGATGTAAAATCCTTACGCTTACCACTCTCAAGGTATCAAACAAGGGAACTATAAGAATGGCAAAACCAAGCGCAGGAGCTGAAACCAGGGGGATAGCGGAAGAAGGGTCTGATGCCACATTTATAAATTTAATTACCAATATGGAATTGACCAGTCCTATAATGAGAGAGCCTGTGTCGCCCATAAATATTTTTGCGGGGCTGAAATTGTATATTAAGAATCCAACCAGGCTTCCTGCAAGAGACATTGCCATTACGGCATATAAAACCTGGCCCGAAAAGAAAAAATAAATACTAAATATTATAGAGGTAAGAAGGCCAAGGCTTCCTGCCAGCCCATCTACTCCATCAATTAAATTAAACGAATTAGTGATAACAACAATCGTAAAAAGACTAATTAAAAAAGAGGCTGTGGGTGGAAGTGTATAAACCCCGAGAAATCCATAAAAACTTTTTATCTCAATGCCTCCAAATTTGATGATAATGGCTGCCGCAATTAATTGTCCTGCAAATTTCTTGGTAGCGGTCAGGATTAAGATGTCATCTTTTATTCCCATAAAAAAGATGATCATCATTGCTGCTGCAAAATACTGGAGAACGATAGATTCGGATGGAGGAACGCCCATAAGAGTGCCCATTATAAAACCCGCAAATATTCCCAAACCTCCTAAAGTGGGAATTACCACTTTATGGACTTTTCTTTCACCGGGAATATCAAACAATTTTTTATCCTTTGCAACCTCGATGATTACCGGGATTGAAAATAATGTAATTAAAAAGGAAAGTCCGCAGCTAAAAATGATATTTCCCATGAAAAAAAGGTGTTTAAAAAAATCCTTTTACAAATGTATATCCTGTTCAAATATAGAACAATGAGCCATTAATTCTTAAACGAAAAAAATTCACGGATATTTTGTTTTGTGTCCTATTTTACTCATCCTGGCCTCCACCCGCCATTTGACTACTTAATTTTTTCAAAGGATTACTATGGATTTCATCAAAAAAAGACCTGTTTTTTAAAAGATCCAACGCCCCAAAAATCGCAGCCCTGAAAGAGCCGACATCCGCCTTGTTTTTGCCTGCAATATCCAATGCCGTTCCATGATCAGGACTGGTTCTCACCACAGGCAGGCCGGCGGTAAAATTAATTCCTTCTCCAAAAGCCAGCGATTTCAAAGGAATTAAACCCTGGTCGTGATACATGGCTAATACCGCGTCAAACCTGGTCTGATAGCTTCTTGCAAAAAAGGCATCTGCGCTAAAAGGCCCCGACACAATCATATTATGGTGCTTTGCTTCAACGACTGCCGGCCTGATAATTTCAATTTCTTCTGATCCGATAAGGCCTTCATCTCCCGCATGCGGATTAAGCGCCAACACAGCTATTTTGGGTTTTTCAATATTAAAATCTCTTCTCAGTGAAGTGTGCAGGATATTGATCTTGCTTAAAATATTTTCTTTGGTAATGTATTGAGCCACATCTTTTAGAGCAACATGTTCCGTTACCAGGCCTACTCTGAAATCACCTGCCGCCAGTATCATTACCACATCCTTTTGCCCGAAATAATCTTTTAAGTAGGGAGTGTGGCCGGTATAAGGAAATTCTGAACTGTACACATTTTTTTTATGAATGGGTGCAGTCACCAATGCATGAATAGTTCCGTTTTTTAATGCATCCGTTGCTGCTTTTAAGCTTTTAATTGCATATTTGCCGCCGGTTTCATTGAGTTCGCCAGGATTGACCACCACTTCTTCCTCCCAGCAGTTGTAAATGTTAACCTGCTTGGTATTTAATTTATTGAAATCTTTTAAAGAAGTAAAATTGAAATTAATGTCGGGGATGCTTTTTCTATAAAAGTTAATGACCTTATTACTCGCAAAAATTACCGGGGTAAAAAAATCTATGATCCGGCTGTCTGAGAGCGTTTTTATTATCAATTCAATACCTATCCCATTAATATCACCTGATGAAAATCCGATAACAGGTTTGTTTTCTATACTAATAATACTGCTCAATCTGTTTTAATTTACATGCAATTGCAAGGTAATAAATTATGATTTATTCCATAAAAACTTTCAATGGCCCTACCTTTTATTATTTCCCACATAATTGTCAATAGGCATTCTGTTAGAAATGCTTCTTGCAAGTGTCATCTCATCTGCATACTCCAGTTCGCCGCCAAAGGCTATGCCGCGGGCGATGGTAGTGATTTTTACCTGGGTGTTTTTTAATTTTTTGCTGATATAATAAATAGTCGTATCGCCCTGGATGTTGGGGCTTAAAGCAAAAATCAATTCTTCAGTTTTTTCTTCGTTTACTCTGCTAATCAAAGAATCTATTTCCAGTTGATCGGGGCCAATTCCATCCAGTGGAGAAATAATTCCACCCAGTACATGATAAAGCCCGTTGTATTGTTGCGTACTTTCAATGGCTATCACATCCCGGATATTTTCTACTACACAAATGAGATGCTGCTGTCGGCTTTTGTTCGCGCAGATGTTGCACAATTCTTTATCCGAAATATTTTTGCACCGTGAGCAAAAAAAGATTTCTTCTCTCATTTTTAAAATTACGTCGCTAAATTTTTTTACTTCCGACACCTCTTTTTTTAAGAGATGAAGCGCCATTCTTAAAGCTGTTTTTTTTCCAATGCCGGGCAATTTGGCAAATTCATTTACTGCATTTTCTAAAAGAGAGGAGGAAAATATCATGTAGCGAAATTAAGAATTAGAAGTTTGATTTTGGAAGACCTTTCATTAGTGGGTAAACAAATAATCTGAATTTATATTTTGACAAACCCCGTCAAAGGATGACATCCATTTCATTATCCCAATCAGCCCTGAGACTTAGTTTTTTGGGAATCGGAGTTACCAGTTCAGGCTGTTTTCTAAGATGATAATTGCCGGGGTCCCAGGTTCCGTTGTCATTAATATCATTTAAAATCCGTAATTCATATTCGCCAGGCTCAAATAATTTCCTGGTGAATGTTGGGGTAGTCAATTTAAAAGAATCCACGACTTTACCTTCTTTTACAATTTGTAAAACCGGATGAGTAAACTTATCCAGGTTGGTAAAATTTAATTTGATACTTCCATATTCATTGCTTCGTTTGGTTTTAAAGCGCACCGTATCTGCTTTTAATAATTCATTGCCCAAAGTATCAGTCGCAAAATCCTTTTCAATCACCAAATCATATTGAGTATCATCTTTCCAGACTGTATTCAAAAAAATTTTTGTGCGATTAGTATCTAATGAAATCGTGGAAGGAACCGGGTTAAATAAAGTATCTGTTAACCGTATTTTCGACGAATCAAATGTTTTAAGCGGTATTCCAAATGAGAGCATAAGCGGAGAAAGCAGGTCCTGTGCGCCTCCTGAAGAAGAAAGTGTATATTTTAAAACTTTTTCTGTAGTCTTCTTACCGGCAGCCGCTGGTTTGGCCGCCGGTTTTTCATTGGTTTCTTCTGCGTAGGCATATAATTTTTCAGGGGATGCCTCTTTGGGAATTTGTATAGCGCTATCTGCGAAAGCAAACAATTGCGAAGGATTATTATACATTTTCTGGCCGCTTTCATCTTTCAGGGCAAATAAATGATAAGTGCCCGCTGCCAGATTTTTAAAATGAAAATTCCCGGAAGAATCCAGCCTTGCCACATATCTTGGCTTCTCTTTATACACCGCTGAGTCATCTAAATTCTTATACAACATCGCAATTAAAGTACTATCTGGTTTTCCGGTTTGAGCAATGATCACACTTCCGTTTAAAGTCAGCGAATCGATGTAGGAGCCTGTAGAGAAAACATAAGTGAAATCATGATAGGGATTGTTCTCATTGATATCCTGGATGGCATCGCCTAACTGGAAACTATAGGTGGTGTTAGGCTGTAGCGTATCGCGTATTTTGATACTAACCGTTTTTAATTTAGAATTTATATTCGGGATGATTTTAGGCTCAGGCGCCACCAATAAATTTTTTTGTAAATCCTGCAAATGCACGTACTCATCAAATGTTAGCACAATTTGTTTTCCATTAAAGTGAATGGAATGATTCGGGGGTGTAGCATTTAATAACACAGGCGGCGTGCTGTCCCTTGGGCCTCCTGTGGGCATTCCTATTTGTGCGCAGCCCGTACCGGTTATTGAAAGAACATAACAAAAGGCAGCCGCTGCTAAAACTATTATAGAATTATAAATCTTCATTTTGGAAAAGCAAACTTAAACGCTTTGAA
>JBIQMJ010000297.1:0-5770 GCA_044463445.1 Segetibacter koreensis | reverse complement strand
ACTATTACTCTCTGCCATAAATGGGCGCAATCTTCAATAAATTTTAAATGAACACAGAAATTTATCAAATTAAATTACCACAATTTGAAGGGCCGTTCGACTTGCTATTATTTTTTATAGAGAGAGATGAACTGGATATTTACAATATTCCTATTTCAAAGATCACCAACGATTTCCTGAATTACATTCACCAAAGCGAATCTTTGAATATTGAGTTGAGCAGTGAGTTCATTTTATTCATAAGCACTTTGATGCGTATAAAAGCAAAGATGCTGATACCCCGGAAAGAACTGGATGCACAGGGAAATGAAATTGATCCGAGACAGGAATTGATAGATAAAATTCTTGAGTACAAAAAGTTTAAGGAAGCCTCTCAAAAAATGAGTGAAATGGAAGCCCTGAGAATGCTGATGGCCAGGCGGGGAAACATCCAGGAGGAACTCGCACTTATCGGCGAAGAGTCAGGGGAGGGGACTGAAATACAAACCGTTACTTTGTTTAAGCTCATGAAGGCTTTTGAAAAAGTGGCCCAACGGCTGCTGGACAAGAGAAACCGCCCTGTCCACACGGTTATCAGTTACCATTATACGATGGAAGGAACAAGAAAATACATGTTGGATCTTATCCAATCAGAAAAATCAATTTCTTTTGAAAAAATATTTGACGTTTGTGAGGATCGCATCCATGCCATTTTTCTTTTCCTGAATATTTTAGAGCTGGTTCAGTTAAATTATATGAACATTATTATGGGCAACGGAATTAATAATTTCATAATTGAATACAATGAAGACCGGCCTGAGGACAAACCTGAAGAAGGAAATGATAATAATATCAATTGAATATATTATACCAAAAAATAAAATTAAAGTACGTTCGGCGGACAATCCCATTCACTCTTGCCTGAGCCTCCTCCGCCACTTCCGAAAATATTATCTCCAAGCCTGTAAGATAAAGTGAGGCCTGTAAAATAATACCAGTCTTTTGAAGTAGGATTTCCTCTTTGAGTTCCGGCAGCAGGATATACCAGGGAACCATTTTTCAATTCGTCTCCCCGATAGGAGAGTTCAACTGCTTTGGCCCCACGGTTGGCCAACAAAACATTCTCATCTACAAAATTCTTACTCACATCATCGAGATAATCATTGAACAATTTTCTGTAACCAATTTCGAAGCCCACATTGATGTCCTCACTCAAAGGCATTTTGATTCCCAATCCAAAAGGAATTGAAAATTGAGTCAGGTTATAATTTTTTCTTCCGGCAACAAATCCTTCCCCTTCGGTACTCAGGGGCTTCAAATAATATTTCGTTCCCGCACTATCAAACGTATAGGGATCAAAATGATAAATCGCAACGCCGGCAAATACATAAGGAGAAAATACGTGCTGTCCCAAAGGTGTGATCATATATTGAACATCAAGGCTGCCTTCAGAAAGCTGAGATGAAAAATTTAAATTCCTGGCTTTGTTTCTTCCGTACTTATCATCTGCTGAAATTTTTCCTAATTTAAAAGCCGTACGAACAGAGAAATGTGGGCTAATTTCATAAGACAATCCGATTCCACCCGCAAGATGCCCCTGGTTAAAAGTAAATTGCTTATCCTGGATATCACCGGAATAATTGGAAGTTCCAAGAAATAAATTGAGATTTAAATTATGCTGTGCAGTAGTGGCTCCTACGATAAAAGAAAATGCAAAAAAGAAAAACAATTTTTTCATGAATTTAATCTTATCGTGATGATTGGCAAAAATAATACCACATAGTCAAAATGAAATTAAACAATTGCAAATATTCTTAAAGTCCAAATAAGAAAGGACTTGATTTCTCTTTCATCATTAAGAATAAATTCATCCGGTTCAGTAAACAAAGGAATAAGGTAAATTCTTAATTTTATCCTGAATTTTGATTTTTAATTTTTCGATTCTTCAAGCTTTTCCAAAGCGAGCACTTTATTCAAAGCGCCTGTGGAAGTAAATTCAGGAACCATTTTGCGAAGAATAAAAGGAATGATTTCATTATTATGTACAAAAGCGGCCTCCCTTAGTTCTGCCAATAATGAATTAAATTCACCATTGACATTCGGGCTTTTCTTTGCCCTGAGTATTCTCGGGTGATAGGTCTCGGCAAACTCTTCAGAATCTTTGAACAATTCTTCATACATTTTTTCACCAGGACGCAGGCCAGTCTGAACAATTGCTATATCTGTGGGCTTTAATCCTGCCAGTTGTATCATTCGTTTTGCCAAATCCATGATCTTTACGGGAGAGCCCATATCAAATAAAAGAATATCGCCGGATTCCCCGATCTTACCGGCTTCCAGCACCAATTTTGAGGCTTCCGGTATGGTCATGAAATATCGGGTGATCTCAGGATGGGTAATCGTAATCGGGCCGCCGGCTTTAATTTGCTTATTAAAAGTTCTCACTACGCTTCCGGCAGATCCTAATACATTTCCAAAGCGCGTAGTAATGAATTCGGTTTGTGAGTTTTCAAGATCGCTTAAAGATTGGATATAAATTTCTGAGATCCTTTTAGTGGTGCCCATCACGTTGGAAGGGTTCACTGCCTTATCAGTTGAAACCATCACAAATTTCTTCACTTTAAACTCCATTGCCAGGTCGGCAACTATCTTGGTTCCAAAGATATTGGTAAGTACTGCCTCACTGGTAAAAGTTTCCATCAGCGGCACATGTTTGTAAGCGGCTGCATGAAAAACGAAATCAGGTTTGTGCATTGAAAACACTTTTTTCATTTTGGCCGCATCCCTGATAGAAGCTACTTCCACCCTTAATTGTTGCTTGCTGCTATTCTTTTTTAATTCAAATTCAAGATCAAATAATCCGGATTCCGCCTGGTCAAGCAAAATCATTTTTTTAAAGGTAAACCTTGATAATTGACGGCAAATTTCACTTCCAATTGACCCGGCTGCACCCGTAACCATTATGGTAGAATCTTTGTAAGTCTCCTGCAGCATTTCATAGGGAAGACTGATCTCATCCCTTTCAAGCAGGTCTTCAATATTAAGTTCTTTCACCTGTTTCTTTTCAAAATAGCCGCCGCGCCATTCGCTTGCATGAGGAATCACATTGATTTTTATATCCAAAGGCGAGCAAATATCAGAGATAGCAATTTTCTTTTCCACAGATAATTTGTCAATCGCAATATAAAGATCAGTAACCTGTTTCTGTTTTAAAAGAGCAGACAGACGGGCCCCGGAGGCCTTGTAAATCGGAAGGCCGGCAAGATTTTTACCAATTTTTGAAGGGCTGTCTTCAATAAACCCTACTACAATAGTTTTGTTTTTGATATCCTGCTCCAATATTTGTTTGGTAACCTGCCCCATCTCTCCCGCGCCATAAATAACCGATCTTGACGCCACTATGGAATTTGACAAAGTTGCTTTTGAATAAACTTCCTTTATCAGCAATCTGAAAAGCACCAAAATAAAAATGACTCCAAAAAAATTAGTGATTAAAAAAGGAATGTGAAAAGAATTCGTAATTACAGAATGCACATCAAGGCTAAATATGCCCAGCCATAAAACCAATTGAAGCCCGGCAAACTTAATGATCCGGAAAATATCATTTATTTCTGAATAACGGATGATGCCTTTGTAAATCGGAAAAAAAAGTACACAAATATTAAAGATGAGAACGTTGATCAAAATTGCAGGTATGATCGCGTCTAATCCTTTAATGTCCAGAAATAGATGTCTTAAAAAATAGGAAAATAAAAAAGCAGTGGTTACTAAAACAAGATCGCAGCAAAAGATGATCCATCTTGGTGCGTACTTATTTTTAAAAAATTTTTTAAGCATAAGAACTGATTGGGGTCAATATTGAATTGAATGATTTTCCATCCTGAACATAGACTAAAAAATTAAATTTTTAGGAAATATCACAAAACAAGAAGTGTACCATCTTTTCAATTTCTTCACCTCCCGAAAAGATAAGAAATTTACCTAGAAATTGGTGCAAAGGTAGCAATTTGAAATCATTTGGATCTCTAAATTTTATTACTCCTGTTGTGATCAGATTTACTTTTTAAAAATATTATTTTATTCATAAATGTAGATGAAAATAAAAAAACCCTGTTAAGGCCTCTCTTAGCAGGGTTTAAAAAGGGTAGGAGGTAATTTTTAATTACCCCAAACAACCCGTTGTATATAATCAATATAACTTATAATAATTCGAACCACTTTTTCAGAAACATTCGGCATAGAATAATCAGCCACCCTTCTGAAATTTCTTTGTTCTCTTCTTTGCTGGCTTTTAAGTTGTGTAAGGCCCTGTAGAATTCTTTCGGGATTTAAGCCCACCATCATCACCGATGCTTCTTCCATTGCTTCCGGCCGTTCATGCGCTTCGCGAATATTTAATGCGGGAAAATTTAAAATAGAGGATTCCTCTGAAATAGTACCGCTGTCTGAAAGAACGGCAAAAGAATTCATCTGTAAAGCATTATAATCATTAAAGCCCAGCGGTTTTAGAAATTGGATTTCCGGGCGCACTTCCACTTTTTTTGCTTCAATCATGTTGCGTGTGCGGGGATGCGTGCTGACAATAATTGGCAGATTATATTTCTCCGCAATTGCATTCAGGCTGTCTATGAGTCCTTTGAAATTCTTTTCGCTGTTGATGTTCTCTTCGCGGTGAGAAGAAACCACAAAAAATTTTTCCTTTTCCAGTCCCAGTCTGTTTACCACATCAGAATTTTGAATAGAATCTGTATAATGATTCAGCACTTCAAACATTGGCGAACCGGTCTTAATGATCCTGTCAGCAGGAAGTCCTTCTCTCAATAAATATTCCCTTGCAATATCGCTATAAGTAAGATTGATATCGGAAATATGATCAACGATCTTACGGTTCGTTTCTTCAGGCACACGCTGGTCAAAACAGCGGTTTCCGGCTTCCATGTGAAAAATGGGAATATGCCTTTTTTTAGCTGGAATGGCGCAGAGGCAACTGTTGGTATCGCCCAAAACCAAAAAGGCATCGGGTTTTTCGCTTTCGAGCAAGGGATCAATTTTGATCAGAATGTGCCCGATCGTTTCTGTGGCATTGATTCCCGCCGCATTCAAAAAATGGTCAGGCTTTCTGATTTGCAGATCATCAAAAAAAATCTGGTTCAATTCATAATCATAATTCTGGCCTGTGTGAACCAAAATATGGTCAACAGCCTCAGATGTATCAAGGGCAGCAATCACTCTTGATAAGCGGATAATTTCGGGGCGTGTGCCCACGACGGTCATTACTTTTAATTTTCCCATATTTATTTTTCTAAAAATTCCGTTTGTTATTTCGGTAGAGACAAGGCATGCCTTGTCTCACACACAATTATCAATAGAGACAAGGCATGCCTTGTCTCTACGAAACATCCTCAAAAAACGTATCCGGATCCATTGGATCATAAAATTCGTTGATCCAAAAAATCGTATACAACTCATCCTCACCCACATTTTTAATATTATGTGTAAACCAGACGGGCATATCTACATACGCCGGTTCATTTCCATCCAGATGAAAATCCATCACTTTATCCGTACCAATCTGTCGTAACTGGATCCGGGCTTTTCCTTTTATGACTGCAAATCTTTCTATTTTTCTGGTATGAAAATGATTGCCTCTGGTAATTCCCGGAACGGTAGTAGAAAAAGAAACCTGGCCTCCGATGTTCAGCCGGATTACTTCCACAAAAGCCCCGCGCGGGTCAATGTTTTGTTTGAATTTTCTGGGGAAATAATTTTCAATGTCCATATAACACCTGAA
>JBIQMJ010000296.1:0-5772 GCA_044463445.1 Segetibacter koreensis | reverse complement strand
TCAATGCCTGAAACTGATTCTGTTGCTTTGTTGAAAGCCTATGAAGAGAAGATGCTTCCCAACGATCATAATAATCCTGCCAAGTGGTATTTTGTTACCGGAGACAAAGATTCTTTATACAAAATGGCGCGCCAGAGTTATCTTTTAGACAATGCAAATAATAATAACGAAAATATACAGGAAGCTTTTATCCATACACAGTTTATTGCTTTGGTAGACAAACAAAAAAGAGTGCGCGGCATTTATGACGGATTAAAGCCCGATGAAATGGCCAGACTTGAAAAAGACATTGCTAAGTTACTAACCGGGAAAGATTCGTAGTAAAGTAATAAATAAAGCGGATTTTTATTTTCTGATAAAATCTACAATATCTTTCACTAAGATTTCATCCAAAGGCATTGAGCCATCGGTGTAAGTTTTCTGTTGATCCACACAATCATTTCCTGCATTTTTTAAAGTATGTGACATGTTGGGAATAATATCCAGCGTACTTTTTTTATTGGCTTCATGAAGATTTTTTGCATCCAGTTCTTTTACCTGTATATCGCATCCGCCCTGCAGAATAAGGATCGGGCAATTGAGCTTTTTAATTTCTTTTTGTGGTGAAAATTTCAACCATGAGATAATATAGGGCTGAATGGATTTTCTAAAAAGCATATTGAGACTGGAAGGAATATTTTCTGCTTCTTTACCTTTTTTTAGCTGATTAAAAATCACAGGAATTTGTTGCTTTACTGAATCAGGCAACGGTTGTTTTTGCATTTGCTCTTCCAGGATTTCCTCAATGGGCCGTCCTGCGCCCGCTACAGAAATGTAGCCGCTCACATTCTTTTTTTCGGAAGCTAACATCGCTATTAATGAACCTTCGCTGTGGCCAATAAAATAAATATTTTTAAATCCCAAAGTGTCGTGCAAATAATCGAATATTTTTTCTGCGTCTTTCACGTAATCTTCAAAAACTAAATTGCCTTCTTTCATTCCGTCATAAGCGCTTTTTGCTATGCCTCGTTTATCGTACCGGAAAGAAGCAATATTTTCCGAATCCAGGTTGTAAGCCAGCATTTGATATTCGTTGGTAGGAGTACTGATGGTGCTGTTTCCATTGCGGTCTGTGGGCCCGGAGCCGGCAATAATTATCGCTAATTTTTGTTGATTATTTTTTGATAATAAGGTTCCGTATAATTTAGTGCCTGCTGCTGAATATATAGAAATTTCTTTCTCTCCGGAGGGAACCGGAACCTTCTTTTCCACAGTTTTATTATCATTGTTAGTCCTTGAAAAAATTAAAGGGAATTTATTAGAAAGCTGCGACCAGGTTCCACTGATAGAATCATTGCCAATAAATTTTCCTTTATACGATCCCGCAATCATTTTCATTTCAAGGTGAACACTGTCATCATTTGTATTAATCAGGCTGAAAGGCAATCCGTTTGCATTTTGTTTGGGGCTATCCCATTTGCCTTCTATGCTGCCGTCAGTGTTTTTATCAAAATGAAAAACGAGAGGAAGCTTTGCTCCATTCACATCAATCTCTCCTCTCCAGTCTCCAACTATTTTCTGGGCAAACAACGCCTGAGCGCCGCAGGCAACAACAGCCACAATTATGAAAAATATTTTCTTCATTTTTTTTAAACAAAACTATTACAATTAAAGCCAAAGAAAGACAACCCTGATTTTAAGTGGTAAGGCTTCTGAAAACTTCTTCCAGGCTTTTGCTTTGGGTTTTCAAAGAAAGAATATCCAGTTCATTTTGAAGGCTGAATTCGACGATCAGTTTTTTAACTTTTTCAGGTTCGGATGTTTGCAGCCGGTATTGATTTTCATTTTCATCCACGCTTTCTACAGACGGTAAATTTTGTAAGAGCCCCACATTTGTTTTTCCCCCAAATTCTACAAAAATTGTATACGAACCCTTTTTGGACAATTGAAGATTTGCCAAAGTGTCATCCGCTACTATTTTACCCTTGTTGATAATAATTACGCGGTCACAAACGCTTTCCACTTCCTGCAGGATGTGTGAAGAAAAAAGAACCGTTTTATTTTTTCCGAGATCCCGGATTAGCTGGCGGATTTCCACTATCTGGTTGGGATCCAGGCCTGTAGTAGGTTCGTCCAATATCAGTATTTTCGGATCATGAAGTAGCGCGGCGGCCAGTCCCACTCTTTGTTTATATCCTTTACTTAGTTGACCGTTTTTTTTGTGGCTTTCCGGGCCAAGGCCGGTAAGAGCAATCACTTCCCCGATCCTGGTTTTTATTCCGCTTTTGACCGTATGGATTGAACCCGTAAACTGAAGGTATTCGCGAACATACATTTCATGATATAGTGGGTTTCCCTCAGGTAAATAGCCAATTTGTTTTTTGGCTTCTACCGGATGATTTTTTACATTCAAACCGTTTACCACCGCTTCGCCGGCATCTGCGGAAAGATAGCCGGTAATGATTTTCATGGTAGTTGATTTACCGGCCCCGTTTGGACCTAAAAATCCAACGATCTCATTATTGCCGGCTGTGAAAGAAATATCATCCACGGCTTTTTGTTGGCCATACATTTTTGTAAGATTGGAAACTACAATTGACATATAAAGCAAATGTAAAACAAAATCCAGGTGAGTTTAAATTGTGTTTAACCTGTCAACCTTACGGTATTAAGGGTGGCATATAGTTTGAGGCTTTAAGGGCATCCAAGAATTTAAAATTTATATAAATGAACAATGTAAAAAAAATTCATGAACACGGACAGAGTATCTGGCTTGATTTTTTTGACCGGGAACTCATGAACAGTGGCCTACTCCAAAAGTTGATAGATGAAGATGGCTTATCAGGCATTACCAGCAATCCTTCCATTTTTGAAAAGGCAGTGTCTGGCAATTCAGACTATGATAAGGATATCAAAAAATTATCAGGCCAAAATAAAAGTAATGAGGAAATTTTCTTTGGGTTTGCCACCAATGACATTCGCCGGGCTACTGATATTTTGAAGCCTGTTTTTGATGAAGAAAAAGGAACAGATGGATTTGTAAGCCTTGAGGTTTCGCCCCATTTGGCTAACGACACGGAAGGAACTATCAAACAGGCACGTGAATTGTGGAAATCAGTTGACCGCAAAAATGTAATGATCAAAATTCCGGGCACTAAAGAAGGATTGCCTGCCATCAGACAATGTATCAGCGAAGGAATTAATATTAATATTACCTTGCTTTTCGGCATTCCGCGCTACCTGGAAGTTACCGAAGCTTACATTTCCGGTCTTGAAGACCGGTTGAAAAATAACCAGCCTATTGATCATATTTCCTCTGTAGCCAGTTTTTTTCTTAGCCGGATTGATGTAATGCTTGACCCGGTGCTAAAAGAAAAAAAATTGAATGATATGGTGGGCGAAGTGGCTATTGCCTCGGCCAAAGTGGCGTATGAAAATTTTAAAGAAGTCTTTTTTGGTGACCGCTTCAGGAAACTTGAAAAACTGGGCGCTAAGAAGCAGAAAGTTTTGTGGGCAAGCACCAGCACTAAGGATCCATCCTTTAGCGATGTAAAATATGTGGAAGCGCTTATTGGGCCGGATACAATTAATACACTTCCTATCGAAACAATTGATGCTTTCCGCGATCATGGAAAGGTGCAGGATCACCTGGAAAATAATTTGGTCCACGCAAAAGATATACTCGAAAAATTAAAAGAAAATGATATCGATATTGACCAGGTAACCCAAAAGCTGGAAAATGAAGGTGTTGAGAAATTTAATAAATCATACGGTTCCTTGTTGAAAGCCATCGAATCTAAAAGAAAAAAAAAGCAAACAGCTTGATTCAATATTCTTTTAAATCAGAAAATAATTTATAGTTAATGAAAAAAATAGCAATTAACGGTTTTGGCCGGATCGGCCGTGCCGCTCTAAAAGTAATAATGGATACAGAAGGTATGGAGGTGATCGCCATAAATGACCTGATGACACTTGAAAATGCAGCGTATTTATTACAGTATGACAGCGTTTACCGAGTGTATGACAAAAAAGTAGGTTTCGAAGAAGATAAACTTAAAGTGGATAATAAGTCCATTTCCTATCTCTCCATAAAAGATCCTGCTCAATTGCCCTGGAAAGATTTGGGAGTAGAGATCGTAATTGAGAGCACCGGCCTTTTTACCAATCGTGAGGATGCAGAAAAACATTTGCATGCCGGCGCAAAACATGTGGTACTTTCAGGACCAACCAAAAGTGTAGATACGCCCACTATCGTTCACGGCGTTAATACAGAAAATGGCAAAGTAGCCATTTTTTCATGCGCCAGTTGCACAACCAATAATATAAGTCCAATCATTGAAATACTTGGAAGAAGAATCGGGATTAAAAAAGCAATCTTAAATACCACGCATGCCTATACGGCTTCGCAAGGCGTTGTGGACGGCCCTTCAAAGAAAAAACTGAGGATGGGACGTGCAGCAGCAATGAATTTGGTTCCTGCCACAACCGGAGCCGCTATAGCTACTGCGAAAGCATTACCCCAATACCAGGGAAAATTTGATGGCGTAGCAGTGAGAACCCCCGTAGTGGTGGGTTCCATTTCTGATATTACTTTTGTTTCAGAAAGGCCTACCACAACAGAAGAGATCAATAATATTTTAAAGGAAGAAGCTGCTACAGACCGTTATAAAGAAGTGGTTTCGGTTTCTGAAGAACCATTGGTTTCATCAGACATTATTCAAAGTTCTTTTGCTTCCGTTGTAGATTCAGAAATGACCCGTGTAGTGGATGGCGATCTTTGTAAAGTGATGGCCTGGTATGACAATGAATGGGGTTTTACCAACCAGATGATCAGGCAAATCAAAGAATTGTAAACAGGAATGGGTCTTAAAAGTTGCTTTACTGTATTTTTTAATCTGCATAAAAAAACTTTCGCCCAAAGAGCGAAAGTTTTTTAAAAATTTCATTTCTGAAGGTTATTGGTTTTTCAGGATAAGTTTTTGGCTGGATTAAAGCCGGTTTTCATCGGGATAAATATTTTCTAAAGGATCTGAATTAAAAAAAAGAAGTTGACTGATATCGGATTAATGGTTTTCCCCGATTAAAGGAAACGGTATTTTTCAATGGATTTGGATATTCGATCAATGTTTGTTGAACATCAATCAACTTCTGAGAACAAAGATAGAATCTATAGATTGCGGCACAAGCGCAACATTGCCCGTTTTCCCTGGTTCTGAATTTACGGTTTCCATCGTAATTTTACGAAAAGTTTATAGTAATTATGAATATCAATCTTAAAAGAATATATGAGCCGCCTGCAAAGGAGGATGGATTCCGCATCCTGGTGGACAGGCTTTGGCCACGTGGTCTTACCAAACAGAAAGCCGCCATTGATTGGTGGTTGAAAGATATTGCTCCTTCTACCGAATTAAGAAAGTGGTTTGGCCATGATCCTGGAAAATGGAAAGAATTTCAAAAGAAATATCATGCGGAATTGCAAGCAAATAAAGAGGCTGTTGATACGCTAAAAGGCCATCTTGGAAAAGGCCCTGTCACTCTTCTTTACGCCGCAAAAGATGAAGAACATAATGAAGCCCGCGTGATTAAGGAATTTGTTTCATGAATAAATACCTTTTGCCCTTGTTTATTGCCTGATTTTAGTGGGTTACAAATGATTGGGAAAACTATTTTATCGGCTAAACTTTACACTTTTTACTTTTGAAATTGAATTTGCTTTCCCTACCTTTGCAGCCTTAAAAAAATAAAAATATGATTGACATAAAACCCGATGAAATTTCGGCGATTCTCAAAAGC
>JBIQMJ010000295.1:0-5788 GCA_044463445.1 Segetibacter koreensis | reverse complement strand
TAAAAATTATCTTTCTCATATTATTGATTTAAAAAATTTAAAATTCAACGTTTAGGCCAACTGTGTATGAGCGGGCTCTTGGATAAGAACCCCAGTCAAGCCCTATGGTCGGATATTGTGCATTCCCCTGACTGGTATTTGTATTCACTTCCGGATCAAGCCCGGGATAGTTTGTCCAAATCAAGGCATTATAAATGGCCCCATAGATTCTCAGGCGGCTGATTTTAAGATGTTGAATCAGGCTTTCTGGTAAAGAATACCCAAGTGTCACAGTGTTTAACCTAAGAAATGATCCATTCTGGATTCCTAAAGTAGATACCACAGGATTTTCATGATAAGGCAGAAATGTGGTAGCATTTGCATTTAAGGCTTTAAGCTGTGCCGGATCGGTAACGCTTTCTAACTGGCCATCCTTAATATCATAAATTTTGTAGGCACCTGATAAATAATTTAAGCGGTTTCTATATAATCCATCTTCTTTACTTCCGTAAAATGCGGCAAGATAGTTGGCATCATAAATCTGGTTTCCATAGCTCCAGTTGAAATTTAAAGCCATATCAAAATTTTTGAAAGTAGAATTGATATTAAGGCCTCCTGTATTTTTCGGAGTCATATTTCCAATAATTGAAACATCATTTTCATCAATTACGCCATCTCCGTTAAGGTCTTTAAATTTGATTACTCCCGGATACGCAGATTGCCCGCCGGGCTTGTGGGCGTTGGTGCCATAAACGGTTCCTATTATGCCGGAAGCAATATCCGGTACACCTTTTTTAAGCGTATAAATGCCATTGGTATAATCAAAATCATCCACTGTATACCATCCATCATAGGTGTAGCCACGAACCTGCCCGACAGGCTTACCCACTTGCAGAATATAATCTCCGGTATTTGGCTGGGTCATAGTTGAACCCCATTGTGATTTATAAAGGCCGTTAACACCCGGAGCTAATTCATCAACGCGTCCCTTATTAAAGCTCACATTAAAATTGGCGCTTAAGCTAAAATTTTTGTTTCTCACAATATTGCCGCCTAATGAAATTTCAATGCCGCGATTACTGGTGCTCCCTACATTATCATAAGTAGAGGAAAAGCCACTGATAGCGGAAATAGAGGTAAGCAATAAAAGATCTTTTGTTCTGTTTTTATAAATGTCTATTGTCCCAAAAAGCCGGTTGCTAAATAGTGCAAAATCAACTCCGATATTTTCGGTAATCGTTGTTTCCCATTTTAAATCCGGGTTAGCGATTGTGGAGGCAGGCGAATATGCGCTTTGCTGGACTTCATTAATTGAATAGCCGGTTAAGCCATCGGAAGACCATTGTGTTTTCCAAAGATTTGCACTTATTCCGTCATTCCCAACTTCACCATAAGATACCCGAATTTTTAAGTTATTCAACCAACTTACATCTTTTAGGAACGCTTCGTCGCTCATACGCCATGCAACTGCACCCGCGGGAAAATAACCCCAGCGATGCGAAGGGGCAAACCTGCTGGATCCATCTGCTCTAAAGGTTCCTGTTATTAAGTAGCGACCTAAATAAGAATAATTAATCCTGCCGAAATAAGAATTAAGACGGTTAGGCGTTCCAACATTTGAACTAAAACCTGAATTTACTGTGGTACTCATCAGGTATTGATCCATTTGAGCAAACGCCCTATCCGAGCTAAACGATACAGGATATTTATTACCATACATACTTATACCTTCAGAATGGGAATTATCAACTTCCTGGCCTATCACAAAATTTATATCGTGGTCAACATTTAATCCCTGCACATTATAGTTCAGAGTATTGACCCAGCGAAGACCCCAGCCTTCAGTACTTGAAATAGAGGCGTTTCCGGAATATGTTTTATTTCCGTCCTTATCTAAGTATCCGTTGTAGGTAGCGCCCGACCATGTTTTGCCACGATTCCAATAAATATTATAGCCGAATTCAGTTTTTAAAGTAAGTCCACTGGCTACGTTCCAGGATAATGACCCATTTGATCTTAGGGAGCGCTGACTGGATAAAGGAAAATAGTCTTTCATGAGCGCAACAGGGTTGTATATATCCTGCAATACATAATCATATAATCCAAGTTGCGTATTTTTGGAATCATCTAATTCGCCTAAAACATTTTTCGTTGCAATCGGCCTGAACTGATACGCAGAGGATAAGATGGATCCTTTCCCATTCGTAGTGGATTCATTATCCATCGATTTAATATCTGTAAAACGCGTATCAAAGGAAAAGTTTAAACTTTTGCTTATTTTCTGAGAGAGCTTAAACGAAGCATTTGCTCTTTTAAACCAGGAATTAATTTTCATTCCATCATTATCTGCATAGCTTCCTGAAAGCAAATATTTCGTATTGGCAGTGCCGCCTCCCATGCTGATATTGTGATTATGGGAGAATGAACTTCCATAGGCTTGCTTTGAAAAGCTTGCTGCTGCTACATTTTTGTAATGATTAATTCCATCAGTGTTATTATATGTTTCGGCATATTTGCCAATTCCCCAAAGCATGGCCCATGCATCCGCATAGCTGTCACTAATTGCCTGGGCGTATGCCCAATTGTATGCGATATAATTATAAGCGTTCATTGTGGGCAAATACTTTGTTGGTTCATTAAACTGAACATATCCATCATATGCAATTTTCATTTTGCCGGCTTTGCCGCTTTTAGTGGTAATGATAATTACACCATTGGCGCCACGGGCGCCATATATTGCTGTTGAAGCAGCATCTTTTAAAACATCAATGCTTTCAATCTGCTGTGCAGGAATATCGTTGATATTACTTACCGGGAAACCATCTACAACATATAGAGGCTCGTTGCTTTGCGATACGGAGCCTCCGCCGCGAACGCGGATTGAAATGTCTGCGTCGGGCCGTCCATCCTGCGATGTAACACTTACACCAGGCAATTTACCCGCCAAAGCCTGCGCTGTATTGGTAACAGGAACTGCCGCTATTTCTTTACCAGAGACGGATGATACTGCGCCCGTAAGGTCTTTTCTTTTTACTGTTCCATATCCGATAACAACTACATCATTTAAGGTGGAGGTGCTGTTTGTAAGCGAAACATTAATTATATTTCGTTCACCTACACTAATCTCTTTAGGGTCTTTACCTACAAAACTGAATACTAATATTTCTTTACCAGTTGGTGAAACAGAAATAGAATATTCCCCGGAAGAGTTGGTGGTAGTAGCTTTTTGTGTTCCTTTAAGTGAGACAGTGGCACCTGATAATGCTTCTCCGCCATCTGACGTAACCTTGCCCGTTACGGTTTTATTTTGCGCCTTAACAATCGCAAAAGAAAAAATCAGAATGAATAAAGCAAAAAATTTACTTTTCATAAACCTGTTTTATTTATTGTATAAGAATTGATTATAAAAAACAATTTTGTGAAATTGCTTAATGTTTACATACCGAGAGAGTTATCAAATTGCAATAAACTTTTTGCATACTATCCAGCCTTAATTTTTTTGTAAAAAATAAAAATCCAAAAATCATAATCATAATCAAGCGATGCTCAGTAACTAATAACTTGCAAATTTTATTGTTTTACTGTCTCATCAAAGTTTATCTGGACTCTCTCAGCAAGTGTAACAACATTTACCTGAAAAAAATTAAAACAATAGATGTATTTTTATGCAATCGTTCCCGATAACGTTTCCATTTTAGGATAAGAAAATAATTCCAACCGGAACTGCGAAATTTGATACTATTCTCCAACACAAAAGAAGAAATCACAGGAAAATGATTATTAATATCCCCGAATAAAAACCGGTGAAATAATAAATGGCTAAAAAGCCAGCAATTATAATACTATAGCCATTTTAGCGTTATTATTCTTTTACCAGTCTTATGTATAAGTTTACGATTATCACTCTTGTTTTTTGGGTAATTTCATTTGGTTCCAAAGCACAAAAATCTCCTTCTTCTGATGAGCTATTTACTAATGCAAGGCACGCAGCATTTGAAGATAAAAATTATGAAAAAGCCAAACAGCTTGCTTTTGAAGCTTTGAAAAAATCTCCTGATTACGCAGACATAGATATTTTCCTGGGAAGGATTTATTCATGGAATCATCAATACGATAGCGCAAGAATTCATTTTTCAAAAGTGATCAACCAAAAACCCAATGAGGACGCCAGCGTAGCTTACGCTAACCTGGAATATTGGAATGACCATTATCAAAATTCTTTAAAAATTTGTGACACTGCTTTATCTGTATTCCCCAATTCAGAAGCGCTTTTATTGAGAAAAGCAGAGAGTTTAAAAGCGCTTCACCGCTATAAAGAAGCGACTGAGGTTACAGCTCAAATTTTAGAAATAAATAAAAATAATTCAGCCGCTCTTGTTCTGGCAACTTCAATAAAAGATGAAGTTTTGGTAAATAAAATTAGTATCCGATATGAAAATTCTTCTTTTGATAAACAATACGATAAAGCCTGGAACTTAGGAAGTATTTCTTATGGCAGGCAAACTAAATTGGGAAGTGTGATTGTGAGAATCAATTATGCCAATCGCTTTGGTATAAACGGTTTACAGGGAGAAGTAGATGCTTACCCGCACATTAGTAAAACTTTTTACGGTTATGTGAATTTTGGTCATTCCGGCGATGTAGCAATCTTTCCAAATTACAGGGCAGGCCTTTCATTATATGCCAATTTGCCAAACAGTTTTGAAGGCGAAGTTGGTTTACGATATTTATATTTTAATAATGGCACTACAATTTATACCGCTTCAATTGGTAAATACTGGAAGAGCTTTTTATTTACTGCGCGCACTTATATTACGCCGGCAATAACTAATGTGTCACAGTCCTACAGCCTTACGGGACGCTATTATATAAAGGGCGCAGATGATTATATCGGTCTCTCCTTAGGCACAGGAATTTGCCCGGATGATAACAATCAAAATATTCAATATAGCAACAAGCAAAATAAATTTTCTTCAGGGAAAATCTCTGCAGATTTCAATCATACTTTCTTGAAATGGAATATTATTTCTGTAAGCGCCGGGTTAATTAACCAGGAATATCGGCCATCGATAAAAGGTAATCAATTTAATATTTCAGTGGAGTTAAGCCGCCGGTTTTAAGTTTGGCTTTTCACTTTTACTCCTTACTCTTCTGCACAATATTTTTAATTATTCCAGGAATGTAAATCTTCAACATAGTAAACCGATTAATATCAGGATTTCTTATTGTGTAATTCCGATAATAAGCTGAAAACCTTTGTAGCACCCGATAATAAACCTGATCCCCAACATTATTGTACATGGTGAAATAGTAAAACAACAAATTATCCGAAATATTATTTTCTTCTGAAAATCAGCCAGTGCAAAAAAGATGATTTCTCCAACAAAAACCTATTTGATCAAGAGATTGCCTGGCATGGCGGAAACCTTTTTTACAATCGCTTTTCTCTGTTGATCAGTAGTCAATCCCTGTCTTGTCATTTCTCCCCAGCTATTATTTTTTTTGAAATAATCAATATGGCCGCGAATGGCTGACCAGACAACAAATGGATGAAAAATAAATGGCTCAAGAAAAGCGGTGAATACCAATTTGAAATTATCTTTTGCACTTTTGTATTGGTTATAAGTCTGCACCTCCATTAAAATTGCAAAAACCGAAAACAGGAATCCAAATAATAAAGCACACCCAAGTAAAATAAAAAATACACCCCATGACACCATTCCCAAAAAAGCAAAAACAATGAATGCCATAACACCGAAAAATTCTATGATTGGCGCTAATTGTTCAAAGAAAAACCAATAAGGATAAC
>JBIQMJ010000294.1:1871-5820 GCA_044463445.1 Segetibacter koreensis | reverse complement strand
TCATTTATGAAGGATGGATGATAGCTAAAGATGTGGGTACACGGTAGGTTTGCAATGAGGACGGCGCGAAATTATTTAGTATTTGCAATTATGAGGGACGACAAGGAAGAAGGGCTGGTGAACGTTGAGTTTGTTTAAGAAAATCAACTCAAGTCCTCGTTGAAAATGAGGGACCCGGAGGTAAAAACAAATCTGTTCTTTGCCTCCACACCAGCCCTCGCAAGAAATTCTCCCCGGAGCGGTTTCCTGTTTTGTTTTAACCGTTTAGCAGTATCGGAAAAAAGGATTCATTACATTAGTTACTAAGAACCTCCTGTTTTTTTAAAACTGCGAGCAATTGTTTTGCAGCTTCTTCGGAGGAGGCCGGGTTCTGACCGGTAATCAATAACCCGTCCTGCAATACATACGGGGCCCAATCATCTTTTTTTGAATAAATACCTCCCTTGTTTTTCAATTCGTCCTGCAGTAAAAAGGGCACTACATTGGTCAATTGAACCGCTTCTTCTTCTGTATTGGTAAACCCTGTTACCTTTTTACCTTTTACAAGGGGCGCTCCGTTTTCATCTTTTACATTCAGTAAAGCGGAAGGAGCGTGACAAACAGCAGCCACCGGTTTGCCGGTTTTCCAAAAAGTTTCAATCAGCCTGATGGAATCCGCATCAGTGGTCAGATCCCACAAAGGGCCATGGCCGCCCGGATAAAATACAGCATCGTAATCTCCTGCTGAAACTTGTGATAGCTTTTTGGTGTGTGCCAATAATTCTTGCAGTTCTTTATCCTTCTCAAAACGTCGCGTGGCATCCGTCTGGCTGGCAGGTTCAGCGCTTTTCGGATCGATAGGTGGCTGCCCGCCTTTGGGTGAAGCTATTGTAACGGTTGCGCCTGCATCCTTAAATGTATAATAGGGAGCTGCAAACTCTTCTATCCAAAAACCGGTTTTGTGCCCGGTATTGCCTAATTCGCTATGCGATGTTAAAACTATTAATATTCTCATTCTTCTATTTTTATGTAAAAGCAGGCACATAAATCGTACCCATTTAAAAATGGTTCTAATTGACTATGTAGTGTGGAGGCTTACATGAAGATATAGTAACATTCGTACACAGGCCAGGAGCACCCGTGCCAGGGCGGGGATTTTATTTTCTTCGGCCAAACTATTGCGGGACTCATGTGGATAGTCGTTTGATCCTGTTCAACCGTGCTCATTCATCCACCTTCCATGATGGATTATAGCCGATCTCCCAAAACGCGTTCAGCAATAGTTCCAGCAGAAGAACAAATATCGGCTTTTTGTATTTACCATCGGCTGCAGGTTTTCAATCAAGGCAATTCAATTCTTATTCCTCATTTCGAAAACGGGAATAATTGATTTATTAGGAAATTCGCAGGAGGAATAATATCGGCCCAAGCATTAATCATTATAATTCTTCTTCCATAAATGGGAGAAACCTTACTTTGAATGTGTTTTTATGACGTTTTACAGGTTTTTGGTTTTGATTCATGTTTTCTCCGCCATTCTGGGATTGGGCCCGGGATTTATTATGATCTATATCGTTACAAAAGCAAAGACTATGACTGAATTAAGGCATGCCTACGCCATCCGAAACAGGTTGCACATTTTCGTAATGATTGGCGGATCCCTGCTGTTGATCACCGGCCTGGCGATGGGGAGCCTGCAACCGTATTTATTCCGGATGGGTTGGTATGTAACCGCGTTGACGCTGTTTCTGATCGCTTTGGGATTTGGCCCCATAATACTTTCACCCAGATCCAAACCCATTAAGGCATTATTGAAAAGCCATACCGGCGACAAAATCCCGGGAGAATATTACAGGCTGGCCAAAAAATTATTCTTTTATGAAAGAATTGAAAATGTGATCTTCCTGATTATTATTGTACTGATGGTGCTGAAGCCTTTTTGACGAAAAAATTAATTAAATACAAAGGACATCTTTTGGAAAAGAGTTCTTTCAAACAAAAAAAATAAAAACTATGAGTGAAGAAATCAAATCAAATGAAGAGTTGGATGTAAGGGTGCTTGTCCCCATTGAAAGGCATAAGAAACTGATCCGGCTCTTTGGAGAACTGCCCGCAGGCGAAAGTTTTATTTTCATCAACGACCATGATCCCATTCCGCTATACTATGAATTCAAATCCATTTATGGCGATGTCGTCGGCTGGCATTATCTGAACCGCGGCGGAAGGGAATGGAAGGTGAAAGTTACGCGTACTGAAGCCTCAAAGGCGCGCGAATTAAAAGATATTGCCACTTTATTAGACCTCCGGAAAGCAGATAAAAAAGAATGGAAACAAATTGTATTTCATCGCTATGGTATGATGGAGCAAGGAACCACTATGGAGATTATTTCTAAAGAGGACCCTGTAGAAATCAGGGAGATTTTTAAAAATAAATTTGGCGGCCAGCACACCTGGACCTACAAAAAAGAAGTGCCGGACGAGCACATCGTTCATATTAAAAAGGAAGTACAAAGCGGGCTGGGCGATGATGGATTTTCGGTAGTGAATGAATTTGATATTCGTCCTTACCCGCCCACTGAGCGACATGAAATGTTTTACAAGGCTTTTGCCGATATAAAACCCGGGGAAGCTTTTGAGTTTGTAAATGATCATGATCCCAAACCGCTCTATTACCAGATGGAAGCAGAAAGCAAAGAGCCATTCAGGTGGGAATATCTCGTAAAAGGGCCGGAAGAATGGAAGGTAAGAGTTATCAAAGTGAAGGAAAATAATTGAGAGCAAATTCTCCGGTAGTGACATGGATGCCCCATGAACCAGCACCTATACAATTAATTTTCTGATTGTAGGATGAATGGGGATTTCTTATTTTGATATCGATAGAGCAAACAAAATTTTATCTCTTTCTTTACCTGAAAATTTTTCGATTTCTGATTCTCCTTTTTTAATTAGTTCCTTTCTTTTTTGTTCATCTTTAAAGAGAAGCATCATTTTTTCAGCAATATCATTGAAATTACCCGGATCAATATATAAAGCCGCATCTCCACAATATTCCTTTAGAAGGCCCGTACCGGAAACGATTAAAGGCATTTGTAATTTCATGGCTTCAATCACTTCATTCCCCTCGCTTTCATAAAAAGGCACAAACAATAGTGCATAGGCGCAAGCCAGGATCTTTTTGGCTTCACCCGGAGTAATCTCTTGCAGAATCTTCACGTCATTCCGGAACCGGTAAGATTGCAGTGAATGAATAAATTCATCATATTTTACTCCGGCCTTTCCGGTGAGGACCAATTGCATTTTGCTTCTTTGCCTTTTCTTAAAAAATGAAAATGCTTTTAGTAAATTCACGAGGTTTCGTTCAGCACTGATGATTCCGTTATAAATAAAATACTCATTCCCCTCCGCATATTTTTCCTTGATGGCTTCTCTTTCTTCTGCTAAAATAGTTTCCGGATTGCTTTTTACTTCCGGATAAATAACAGAAATTTTTGTTTCCTCAATTTTAAAACGATCTGCAATTTCATTCTTAAAAAAATGGGAATTCACCACAATCTTTTCGGCTTTACTTAAAAATCGTGGGGTATATTTTTTATAAAATGAAAGGTGTTTCTTATCAATCAGCACCGGTTGAAAAATGTAGCTAAGATCTGGTGAAAATAATACCTGCGGGATTTTACTTTTTAAAGAAATATATTTTTTACTGATAAAAACATCTGCCTTATTTTTTTTTAAAGCTATCGGTAATTTAATATTGTACCAGATTTTCCATTTCAATGGAATGGTTGACTGTGGCGTAATTACAAGCGGAATTATGTTTTCAGGAAGAAGGTCGGTATTAGTTTCTGAATTATAAAAAAAGAGAAAAATATGTTCGGGATGAAGCCTGGCCAATTCTATAAACGTTTCAAAATTGCGTTTCCCTAATGAGGTGGCATTTACTCCAATTCGCATTCCAGTTTTTTTAGAAATT
>JBIQMJ010000294.1:0-1861 GCA_044463445.1 Segetibacter koreensis | reverse complement strand
CTAATGATTACCGCAGCACTTTCAGTTTTACAGTATCAATTCTTGTCTGGCTGACTTTTAAAATATCAAATTGATAATCGTCAATGATGATGCGGTCCCGTTCGCGCGGGATAGATTCATGAAGATTGATAATGTAGCCGGAAAGTGTTTCTGTTTCTTCATTTTTTCTAAAAACCAATTTATATTTCTCCTCCAAAAAATCAAGTTCGAGCCTGCCGCTCAAAAGAAATTCATTGGTGGCAATTTGCTTGTCTACAAAATCTTCCTGCACGTCATATTCGTCATAAATATCTCCGAAAATTTCTTCCAGCAAATCTTCCATCGTTACAATGCCAGCGGTTCCTCCAAATTCATCTATTACCCAGGCAATGCTTTTTCTTTCTTTGGTAAACTTGCTTATTAAGTCTGATGCATTCATGCTTTCAGGGATCACAGGAATTGGCAACAGCACCGAACGAAGATTTTCCGGATTTTTAAAAAGATCGAGCTGGTGAACGTATCCCTGCACATTGTCAATATTATTTTCAAACACCACTAATTTACTTAGCTTGGTTTCTATGAATTTTTCTTTTAGCTGATCAAGGTTTACATTAATATCTACAGCGACTACTTCTTTTCTGGGAATAAAGCACTCACGAACCCGGGTTTCGGAAAGAGATAATACTTTTTCGAATATCTCATTATTCATCTCCAGGTTTTCATCATTATCAGTCATGTTCAATTGCTGCACATAATGATCCAAATCCAGTCTCGAAAACGACTGGGTCTTGTTTTGAATTTTTACGTTGAAAAGATATTTCAGTATCCATTCCGAAGTGTTTACAAAATACCTTGAGATCCATGAAAAAAGTGAATAGCAACTTCTGATACAGAAACTAATAAAACTGCTGGACGTAACAGCATTGCCATTTCCACGCAAAATAGATTTGAGAATGGATTGAAAAAAAACCAGGAGAACAGTAATGACAATGGTTTCTGCGCCAAGAATAATAAAAGGATTTTCAATTGATAATTGTTTCCAGATAATGCCTAACTGAGCGCTGGCCAGCAATGCATAAATTACGAGAAGAATATTGCTGATGAGCAGGATGGTAATTATAAAACGGGCAGGGGCTTCTAAAAAAAAAGACCAGGTTCTGCCACTATAATTTCCCTGTTTTTTTCTTAATTCAATGGATAATTTATTGGCAGAAATAAACACTATTTCTATCCCCGAAAAAAAACCAATGAGTAGAAGCGCGATGATGATCGGTATAAAGGGAATCCAGTCCATACCTGCAAATGTAAAAAGAAGACCGCAAAGCACTAATTATTTAAAAATTTACCTACAATCTGGTCGGCTTCATTGCACGCCGTTTGAAAATTTTCATTGATAATTATATTTTCAAAATGTGTTTTGAAAGTCATTTCGTAACTGGATTTATTAAGCCTTGCCTGCAAGGAGGCATCCGTTTCTGATCCCCTGAGTTTTAATCTTTTCTTTAGTTCTTCCACCGAGGGTGCCTGTATAAAAATAGCAATTGTGTTCACAGGATATTGTTGCTGCACGTGGATTGCGCCCTGCACATCTATGTCCAGCACCGGAATTTTATTTTCATTCCAGATGCGCTCAATATCCGACTTCAAAGTGCCGTAGTATTTTCCTTCATATACCATTTCCCATTCAAGAAATTCTTTATTATGGATTTTTTCGCGGAATTCAGGTTCAGATATAAAATAATAATGAAGGCCTTCTTTTTCATTTTTCCTGGGCTGCCTTGTGGTAGCAGAAACTGAGAAAGCAAGCTGCGGAAATTTCTTCATTAAATGATTTACTATCGACGTTTTTCCTGATCCGGAAGATGCGGTAATTAAAATGATC
>JBIQMJ010000293.1:0-5852 GCA_044463445.1 Segetibacter koreensis | reverse complement strand
TGCATCATCAAAGGCAGTGCTGCCAAAAGTTACTTTGCCGTTCCCTGTTACCATTAATCTTAATTTGATAGTATTGGCAAATTTTTTCCATGAATTCATATTACCTCCAAACAGGGGATCCTGTCCATCGGTAACTGAAATCGGGCTTACATCAGCGGTTTGCCCTTGATTGATCAACATGAGTGCAGTGTCTATTTGAGTAGCCAAATCTGCATAGATTAAAGCGGGATCATCAAATTTAGGTGTTGTATTAGCATTTCCCTGCAAGGCATCAAAATAAGGAATAGAATTATAAGTATCCACTAATAATTGGAAATTATGCGCCAGCATAATACGGGAAATGGCATTATAATAAATTAATGAAGGATCAGCAGCAGATAAGTTCTTTGCCAGATAAAAATCCTCATTAACATCGTAAAGATTCCATAATCCTGTATAATTGGTAACAGAAAAATTATAAGTAACAGAAGATCCGAATCCGCCATATCCCCCGGCATTGGCCATATATAAACCCATTTGAGCCCCATAATTGTTATACCCGCTAAGCGCACTTGCTGTGGCTGTAATAGCCTGCGGTATCAGTAATTGTGGTGTTGAAGATATAGGTTGGTTTGGATTTTGATTTATATCCAGATACTTTTTACATGACGTAGTTGCCACACCAGCAAATAGGAACATGAAAAAGTATATTAATATTTTATTTTTCATTTTTTAAATTATTTTAATAAACAATTATTTCCGCTTAAAATTTAAATACAACTGTTCCACCATAGAACCTTGAAGGAGGAGTCTGGTTCAAACCAGTTAGCCCGATACCATTACTATTATTTCCTGCGTCGCTGTATTCAGGGTCTGTATATAAATTATCTTTTGGAAGCCATATGAACAGGTTTCTTCCCTGCACACTAACAGTTATTCCTTTAATAATTTTCTTATCTCCCAATATTTTATCAGGAAGATCATAAGAAATAGACATTTCCCTTAATTTCCAAAAATCAGCAGAAGTAATATAATTGGCTGTTACGTCCCTGTTAGCGGTGTTATCACTCCAAAAACCAGCATTACCGTTTCCATCCTTTACTGTAATATCAGTATTGGGTACGTATTGATTTTTTGATGCATCCCAATAGGAAGAATTAGGGAAAACAAACCTGTCCCTGTTAAAAGTTGCAGTTCTGTAACCTACGCCAGACCAGTCAAAAGATCCTCCTGCACTATTATAAATTACTGATCCTCCTCTATATTCAAACAGGAATGAAAGGGTCAGGCCTTTATATCTGAAATTTCCATCAATTCCAAGCCTGTTTTTGGGTTGGGCCTGGCCAAAAATCACCAATGAATCACTGTTTTGGCTTGGATAGCCTGTTATTGGATCAATTATTACTCTTCCACTTGGATCCCTTTTGTAGTCATATCCTGTAACCACCGGGAAACTTTTTCCCTGGTAAGCCCACGATCCCGGACCTGCTGTTCCATAAGTGGCAAGCGCTAAAGGAGCGTCCTGGTAAAGTGAAAGAACTGTATTATGTAAATAAGTATAATTACCTCCAATGGTAAATTCAAAATCCGGGGTACGGATAGGAGTAAAATGCGCTGTTACTTCCCAACCATTACTTTGAGTTTCTCCCACATTTGTTAACAGTCCGGTATAGCCGCTTGATGGAGCCAAAGACGTGTTAACAGTCTGATCTTTAGTTTTGGAGCTATAATAAGTAACTGAAGTTGTAATCCTGTTTTCTAACATGTTCAAATCGAAACCAGCTTCATAACCAGTAGTAAGTTCCGGTTTTAGATCAAGTGAAACCAATCCATTTCCTGCTGTAAATCCGGGATTAGACCCATAGGGATATCCATAAGCTTGTACATAAACAGGATCCAGCCTATAAGCGCCATAGGTACCGGGTAAATTAACCTGTCCAACTTTTGACCATCCGGCACGAAGCTTCAGGTAACTAATTTGTGAATTTTTAAGTGCTTCAATTGCATCGCTTGCTACGAAAGAGAGATCAACAGAAGGATAGAAAAATGTATTATTAGGCGGATTTAAAATTGATACCCAGTCCTGGCGGGCTGTACCATGCAAAAATAAATAGTTTTTAAACCCAATTCTGGCTTCCCCATACAATCCGTTTTGACGGGCCTTATATTTACCGCTGGAAGCACCAGGAGTTCCAACTCCATTACTTACATTAAACAAACCAGGAACCACTAAGCCATTCCCACTCACAAATTCACTTTGTTGTTGGTCATCCCTGTTCTGGAATCCTGCGAGTACATTCACACTATAATCTCCAAATTTCTTATTAAAATTAGCAAACAGATCACTTATTAATTCTGTATAATATCCCGCACTGTTATCTACATAACCAGGAATATCAGATTTGGTGACACCACCAATTGATTTTGCATAATCAGAATAAGTAAACGCATGATTATTAGTTTCCACTGTCCAGTTCCTTGTTGCCAATCCTTGTCTTGCTACAAAATCAAGTCCTTTTATCGGCGTAAATTTTAATTCGATGGAAGCGGTTAAATAATCGTTTCTTGTATATTGCCTGTAGTTAGCAGCGGTGAAATATGGGTTTTGATACCAGGGGTTATAAAAACCATTTTCCTGGGCAAACTCATCGGTACGCCAATTCTTATAATCTGTAATCCGAACACTTGAAGGCATATTATTCAGATTGTCATACATACTACCTGTCTGGGTTGTCAGATCATACCTGTTTTGTGTATACCCGGTATTATAAGTAAGTTCTAATGAATTACGAATCTTCCTTGTACCGTTCACTCTTAATGAGGCACGATTGTATTTATCACCGGGAGTTGTACCCTCAGATTTTAAAAACTGACCTGAAAAATAGAGCGTTGATTTATCATCGCCCGTAGTCAAAGTAATATCTTCACGGTTGGTAATACCTGTTTGCCAGAAATTATCATGGCCGGGATCATACCGGTAAGGTAATTTTAACTGATCCCCATTTTCCAAAGGAGCACCCACATCGCGAATGGTTCCATCAAAAGCCGGGCCATAGGACTGGTTTTCTATTGATGAGTAATTTACATTTCCGTACTGATCATAGCCATAGGCAGATCCGCCAGCGCCAAATAATTTTTGAATTTTAGGAAAATATGCAACTGATTCTAATGTAGTAGTATGGGAGAATGTCACAGCAGTTCTGCCGTTTCTGCCTTTTTTGGTAGTTACAATCAAAGCTCCGTTGGATGCCTGTGAGCCATATAACGCAGCAGCGCCAGCTCCATTCAACACAGTAATAGACTCTACGTCTTCCGGGTTAAGATTGGATAACATATCACTTGGAACAATTACGTTATCTAAAACCAATAATGCCTGGTTATTACCGGTTAATGATCTTTGACCTCTTAAAACCAAGCGATAATTGGGATTTACCCCGCCGCTTGAGTTGCTGATCATCAATCCGGCAACTTTACCCTGCAGACCGCTTGAAACAGTTGTTGCCTGGCCGGCATTTAAGGTCTGGGCAGTAATTTGGGTGGCTGCAGTACCAATCTCCCTGGTTTTTTGTCTCACCCCACCAGCCACAACTATTACTTCCTGCATAGTATTTTTAGCACCAGGCAAGGTAATGTTGATGGTATTCCCGGAAGGGGTTATCTCCTGAGTAACAAAACCAGTAGCAGAAACCTCCAAAGTCCCATTATTTTGAATGGTAATTTTAAAATCACCACTCCCGTCGGCTGAGACCCCTATGCCAGTTCCTTTTTCTCTTACGGTAGCAAAAGGAATGGCATTCCCGGACTCATCGATTACTTTACCAGTAACGGTCTTCATTTGAGCTGATGCGTAAATGCTGCATAGCATAAACACTGCTAAGAATGCTAGAAATCTTCTCATGTGTGTAGTTTAAATGTTAAAGGTTGCAAATATAAAGGTTCTTTTAAAAACCTAATAAAAAGTTAAGAAAATAATAGTTTTTCCTTTTTGGCAAATGTGGTTTACTCTACTAAAAGACAATTTTAACTTTAATTTTGCTGCATAATAACACTAATAATTTTATTTCCAAAAGAATTTTAAGGGGAATCTGTTAAAATTCCGCTATTCGATAATCTTTACCTGCAAAATTCAAAAGATTAGAAAAGCTTTTTGGAAATAAAATACCTGATTTTCAAAAAGCAAGCTGCCCAAGCCGAAATGCGCATGAAGAATTTTATTCTCAAAAATTTGCCTGGCCATCAAGGCCGGCGATGATTGGTTGAATCTTTTCTTTGCTCTTTACTTTTATATAGAAATGGTGTGAAGCAGAAGTCATTTGGCCTTGCAGAAATAAGTACGAATTGTTATTTTGAAGTGCCCCCGAACCCGAATATCTTCCCACACCAACAGGGCCATATAAAAAACCAATAGGGCCATTAGCAATGAGTGGCTTATCAAATTTCATCCTTATGCTTACCTCAATAGAAGGTCTTGAGGTTTTTGCACCGAAAGTATAGGTAGTAGTGTAAACACCAGTAGAATCAAGTGTTTGTAGAAAGCCGGTTAAAAATATTTTTGAATGCTTTGTTTTATCAATAATAATTTTTCCTGAAAATATTGAATCAGTTTTTTCAGTACCTGTAATGCCGGGCGTTTTATCCTGAGCTTTCAAACTTAAAAAAGATAAAAAAAATACCACGGTAAAAAGCGATTTCATATTATTCAGTTTAACATTGAATGGAAAGAATAAAGCTATGATAAATATTGTATCAGAGAGAAAAGATCCGCCATGAAGTATTTAAAAAGAGGTTAATTCTTTTAAATCAGAAAATTAATCTTTCAGCTTTTAAATTTTTGCAGTAAACAAAGAAATTTGGATACTTTATATTTTACTATGGGATATAACAGTAATGAGTAAACGAAAATAAATGTTTCCGGAATAAAAAAAATGCGCAGCTTCAAACCAATCAAGAAGCTCCGTATAAATTATTAATTTTAGAATCAAAAAAACACAGCTTATATGAAATGGTTTTTCATTCTGCTATTGCCGATCCATCTCTTTGGACAGGCATTTACCCCCAAAGAAATCAGCCGCTATAAAAAAGAAGCCGGACAGGTTACTATCATCCGCGATAATTTTGGCATTCCTCATATTTACGGGAAAACCGATGCCGACGCAGTTTTTGGCCTCTTGTATGCCCAATGCGAAGATGATTTCAAACGGGTAGAAATGAACTATATTGAAAAACTGGGCCGGCTTTCTGAAGTAAATGGCAAAAAGGATTTGTACAATGATTTACTGATCAAACTGGTAATTGATTCCGCTGGTGCAGTTTCTGATTATAACAATGCGTCACTATGGCTAAAAAAATTATGCAATGCTTTCGCCGATGCAATCAATTATTATTTATACAAAAATCCGCAGGTAAAACCGGCCTTGTTAACGAGATTTGAGCCATGGTTCCCAATGCTGTGGACAGATGGAAGTATTGGCGCTATTAGCACAGGAGGCGTAAGTGTGGAGGAGTTGGAAAATTTTTATTCCGGTGAAAATACGCCTCTTGCGCTCCATCAATATAAAGAAGAAAAGGTGACCGGTTCCAATGGTTTTGCCTTTGCGCCAATGATCACGGCATCGCATCATTCGATTTTGTATATCAATCCTCATGTCACTTTTTATTTCAGGCCGGAAGTGCATGTAATAAGTGATGAAGGTTTAAATGCCTATGGCGCAGTTACATGGGGCCAGTTTTTTGTGTACCAGGGATTTAATGAACATGGTGGCTGGATGCATACATCAAGCTACGCCGATGTTTCAGATGCTTACATTGAAAAAATAAATATAAAAAATGACAGCTTATATTATGAATATGATGGAGCAGAAAAACCAATGATG
>JBIQMJ010000292.1:0-5867 GCA_044463445.1 Segetibacter koreensis | reverse complement strand
TTATCTCATTTATGAAGGATGGATGATAGCTAAAGATGTGGGTACACGGTAGGTTGCAAACGAGGACTAGTTAAGGTTTAAATAATTCTGTTCATACTTTAGTAAACAATAAATGGATTTTTATTGTATTTTTTTGTTTTGACTTTAGCTCTTGTGCAATTGTCAGATCAAGGTAATTTTCTTCTCAAAAAATCTTCTGAGAAAATGAATTTGGTTTTTTGTTTACATTTGAACTCTCGCGGCTTTAGCGATTATTGCTTTATGTTTTTTATTTAAGAAAATATTTTCTAAAATAAAATCCGTGATTAGAAATAATTTTCTATAATTTTCATTTGTATTTAAATTCAAGGAACATGTGTAAAAAAATCAATCTTTCCTTTTTTGTGTTTACAATTTTCTTAGCCTTTTTGTCTTTCCAAAATGAAAATGCTTTAGGCCAGGATAATACGCTTACCACCCGGGAAAAGCAAGATGGCTGGAAACTTCTTTTTAATGGTAAAGACCTCTCCGGCTGGCATTCTTACCAGGAAAAAGCGCCCGGGAGTGCATGGCAGGTTGAAAACGGGACTATTGTGCTTAATAAAACTCCTGGTAGTGTTGAAAAAGATTTTGCTGACCTGGTGACCAACGGGGAATATGAAAATTTTGACCTTAAAATGGAATGGAAAATGGAGCCATGTTCCAACAGTGGCCTGATGTTTTATGTAAATGAATCTCCTCAATTTCACAATACGTATGAGTCCGGACCTGAAATGCAAATTGCAGACCTTGCCTGCAACGACGATGGCCGCATCCTGAAATGCCGGGCCGGTGATCTGTATGATTTGATTCCGGCGGACACAGAATGGGTAAATGCGGGGCCGCAATGGAACCGCTATGAAATTATTGCCGATCATGGCAAACTTACTTTCATCCAGAACGGCCACAAAATAGTACAAACTACCATGTGGGATGACCATTGGAAAGATATGATAGCCCATAGCAAATTCACTGAATGGCCTGGCTTCGGCACCTTTAAGAAAGGACATATTTCTTTGCAGGGAACAGAAAACGGTAAGATCTGGTATAAGAATATTATGATAAAGAAATTGTAGATCGTCAACACGCAGCATCTTTTTTGATGGAAAAATTTTCCGGATCGAAGCGGTAATAGTTTTTTTTTAAATTTATAAAATTTATTGTATGGATGATCAAAGTAAACCAGGTGAATCTCTCAGCAGGAAAGACTTTATTAAAAATACAGCGCTTACCGCTGCAGCTTTTACTATCGTTCCGCGCCATGTGCTTGGTGGGAAAGGCTTTACAGCCCCAAGTGATAAATTGTATATCGCTGCGGTAGGTTGTGGCGGTGAAGCAGAAAATGATATTCATCATTATGCAACTGCGCCCAAAAAAAATGCGGTGATTGCATTTTTGTGTGATGTAGACGACCGGATGGCCGCACCGCGAAGAAAGGAATTTCCGAAAGCAGGATTTTATTACGACTGGCGCGAAATGTTTGAGAAAGAGCATAAAAATTTTGATGCCGTAACTGTGGCCATTCCTGATCACAACCATGCCATCGTGGGTTTGAGTGCAATGAAAATGAAGAAACATTTGTATTTGCAAAAGCCATTGACACACGATATTTATGAAGCGAGAATCCTGACTCAGGCTGCTGAAAAATACAAAGTGGTAACTCAAATGGGCGACCAGGGCGCTTCATGCGATGGGATGCGTACTTTAAGAGAATGGTTTGAAGCAGGACTGATTGGCGATATCACTAAAGTGTACAACTGGACCAACAGGCCTGTATGGCCGCAGGGAATTCCGTGGCCTACAGACCGGCCACCGGTTCCTAAAGAGCTGAAATGGGATCTTTGGTTGGGGACCGCACCGCAAACCGATTACATTGATAACCTGGTTCCTTTCAACTGGCGCGGCTGGTGGAAATTTGGAACCGGCGCGCTGGGAGATATGGCCTGCCATATCATCGGGCCTTCGTTTAAATTATTGGATTTGGGTTATCCGACTGAAATCACGGGCATGGCAAGTACTGTGTATTCAGGCATTTTTAAAGAAGCTGATTATCCTGAAAGCATCCCGGTTTCAAGTAAACTTCGATACAATTTTAAATTGAAAGATGGCCGCGATTTGAAATTATATTGGATCGATGGAGGCTTTGTTCCCGACCGGCCTGATGAACTGGATCCGGATGTAAATATGAATGAAGCTTTGGCAGATATTCCTGAAGAAAATGATTACGAAGGCGGAAGTTTGTTCATTGGTACCAAAGGAAAAATTTCGTGCGGATGGGGCGGAAGCCATCCAAGGTTGCTGCCGTTATCTTTAAATAAAGACATTAATGTCCCCCAAAAATATCCAAGAATAGAAGGGGGGATGGATGGGCATTGGTGGCAATGGGTAGATGCCTGCATTGCGGGGTATGGAAATGCAGAGGTAGATTCACCTTTCCAGGGATATGCCGGCCCGCTGACAGAAACGGTTTTAATGGGTAATTTGCTTTTGAGAAGTTTCAATCTCAGGAAGAAGGCAAAAAGGATGGACCCGGTTTATGGAGAAGTGGAAGATATCACTACTCCCGGCCGGTATATTACTTATAGATGGGATGGCGAAAATATGCGCATCACTAATTTTGAAGCCGCGAATCAATTCGTAAAAAGAGAATACAGAAGTGGTTGGGGCGAATTAAAATTATGATTATTGATTCTTTTACTGCTTTTCTAAAAAAGATTTTTAAAATAGAATGAATAATTCATAAATAATTGATTAACAGTATATAGTGTTTAATAAAACTTTAATTCTATTCTGTTTTTTTATATAAACTTTTTTTTCAAATAAATATTTTTTTAATTTTTTTTGGTATTTAATAAACAAAGTGTGTAATTTACACTTTGAAATTCTTAACGTTTATAATTTAATTACTTGATTATGGGAAAAAAACTTCTCTTCAGCGGACTATTTCTGTTCTGTTGTATTCTTCAAACCATGGCTCAGCAAAGGACTGTAACCGGTAAGGTTACCTCAAGCGATGGAACGCCTTTGGTAGGGGCCACTGTATTAGTGGTTGGTCAAAAAACAGGCGTAAGTACAGGTAGCGAAGGCACTTTTTCTATCAATGTGCCTGAAAACACCAAGCAGCTTGCAATTAGTTATGTTGGTTACGATACTAAGACAATCGACATTTCTTCGCGATCTAATGTCAATGTATCGCTTACCAGCTCTGCAACTAACTTGTCAGATGTGGTCGTGGTAGGTTATGGAACCGTTAGAAAAAAGGATTTAACAGGTGCGGTTTCGTTAGTTCAATCTAAAGATTTTAACCAAGGTGTGGTTACCAATCCAATTCAGCAAATTCAGGGAAAGGTAGCAGGTTTAGTAATAACTTTACCAGGCGGCGATCCGAATGCAAATCCCATTATTCGTCTGAGGGGCCAAACTTCTCTATCTGGTGGCCAAACTCCTTTAATAGTTTTGGATGGTATTCCCTTGGATGATCCATCTGAAATATCTAATATCCCTACAGGCGATATTTTATCATATGATGTTTTAAAAGACGCGTCCGCTACGGCAATTTATGGTTCAAGAGGAGCAAATGGTGTAATTATTATTAATACAAAAAGAGGTCAATCAGGAAAGGCTTTGGTGGAATATGATGGGTACGTGGGTATGGACAAGCAATCTAAAAAATATGATTTTCTTACTGCAGATGAATGGCGCAAAGCAGTGACAGATCCAGGAAGCTTTGATAAGGGAGCGAATACGGATTGGGTTGATGCAATTACCCGGGTTGCCTATTCGCAAAGTCATAATGTGGCTGTTTCCGGAGGCGCACATGGATTTAATTATCGTGCTTCTGCAAGTTATTTAAATCAGGAAGGTATAATAATTAATTCAGGAAAAGAGCAGTATGGTTTGCGTTTTAATGCGCAACAGAAAGCAATAGATGATAAACTGGAATTACAGGTGGGAATTTTGAGTACTCAAACCAATAGGAAATACACCAATTACGGAAATGTAAGTAAAGTATATAATACACCTCCTGTTTATCCTGTATATAATCCTGATGGGAGCTACTTCGCTTTTTCAGATTTCGAACAATTTAATGCAGTTGAACATATTAATGAGGAGTTAAATAAAGGGACAGAATATCTCACCCTACTTTATGGAACTGCTAATTATGAATTGTTTAAGGGCTTGAAAGGTGGGGTAACGGGATCTCTTTCTCATTTTAACAGGCAAAACCGTTTCTTCCAACCATCATTTCCGTTAGAAGGAAATGTGAACAATGCAAATGATAATTCTTACAATGAAGATTCTAAAAAAGGAGATATTCATCTCAATTATTTAAATGATTTTGGAAAGCATAGTATTGGTGCCACAGCGGTATACGAGTATAATTACTTTTCTAATAACAGCTTTTCTGCCGGAGGTCGACAATTTATAGTCCCTGAAAATCAGGATAATAATTTAGGAAGTGGAAATTCGCAGTATAATTCTATTGGATCTTACCGGGAGGAATATAAATTGATTTCTTTCCTAGGAAGAGTAAATTACAATTATGCGGGAAAATATTTCCTTACTGCAAGTATTAGAAGAGATGGCTCCTCAAAATTTGGAAAAAATAACAGGTGGGGTAATTTCCCTTCTGTCGATGTAGCTTGGGTTTTAACCCAGGAAGATTTTCTTAAAAATGTTTCATGGCTAAATCTCTTTAAATTACGCATTGGTTATGGTGAAACTGGTAATTCAGATGCGATTTCTCCTTACAGTACTTTATTGACCTATGGCCCGGGAGGAAGATATTATAATCCTGTTACACAAACTTATCCACAAACTTATTCTCCTAATCAAAATGCTAATCCCGATTTGAAGTGGGAAACCAGGAAGGGTAAGAATTTGGGTATAGATTTTGGCTTATTTGATAATCGTCTGACTGGAGATTTTAATATTTTCGATGATGTAACTGATAATCTACTTTATACATATACCGTTCCTACACCACCTTTTTTTATTAATACAATTTTAGCAAACGTTGGATCCATGAGCAATAAAGGAGAGGAATTGTCATTAACTGCTGAAATTGTGAGGGGCAAAAATTTATCATGGACATTGGGCGGGCAAATTACTTTTATAAAAACGAGAGTAGAAAGCCTTTCTGGAACTTATGCCGGATATAAATTATCAACAGATCAAATACCGGGAGGATACGCAGTAGGACGTGGTTTGAGCTCTTATCCTATTACATTCCTAAAACCCGGTTATTCACCATATGAATTTTACTTGCCACACTTTACCGGAATTGACAAAGACGGAAACCAACTTTTAGATGGAAAGACGCCAACTGAGGAGCCAAATCCGAAAAAGTACTATATTGATCCTAGTCCAAAATATACATATGGAATTAACAACACATTTACTTATGGTAATTGGAATCTGAACTTTTTCTTACGGGGTGTTGTAGGGCAGAAAATTTTCAACAATACACTTCTGAATTTTGAAAATATCAATCGATTACCAGGTAATAATGTTACGAAGGAAGCATTGACAAACGGTATTAAGGATGCTGCACTGGTATCCGATCATTGGCTGGAAAAGGCTTCCTACCTACGATTGGACAATGCAACACTTGGATATACCTTTAACAACGTAAAAGGTATTGAAAGGTTAAGAGTATATGTTTCCGGAAATAACCTCTTCGTAATAACTCCATATAAAGGCCTTGATCCGGAAATCCAAAACGGTAATACAAATCAGGCTTATATTGATGTTACTTACTATGGAGATGCTTTTTATCCAAGAACTCGTTCATTCTCTTTAGGAGTAAATGTTTCATTTAGGTAATTCGAAAGAATCTCAAAACTATT
>JBIQMJ010000291.1:0-5933 GCA_044463445.1 Segetibacter koreensis | reverse complement strand
TGAATTCTGTTTCATAAAATTTTTGCGGAAGTTTTCTTTCCAATGATCGTCAGGCGCTAATTCTTTCCAAAAAGGGACAGTAGGGTAGCTGGTGTATCTTGGAACGGAAGTATTATATTTTGCCAGTAATTCATTTGGAGACAACATTGGATACAATTTTTATTCTATTAGAAGCTTTTATTGCTGTAAGCCACCGGCAAAAATAAAATCCACTTAAAAAAAAAGCATGAGTTCTCTCATTTGATAGCATGATTAAAGTCATGTAAAAACCTGGGAATGAAATACAGTAAACTGATAAATAGGGAGATTTTTGTTTTCAACAGAAGCAGATTAAGGAGAATCCATCAATCTTAAAATGTTATCTTTTTCTTTTAAAGCAGCCTGGTAGCCGATTTCAAAAATCTGTTCCATATTACTCATTCGTAATAAACCAAAACTATTCAGATGAGGTTCGATGAAGATATCACACCAGTGTACTTTTGAATAAACAGAATTAGCAATGGCGAGATGAAAACATCTTTCGATCATCATTGCTTTTGAAAAACGCTGGTTAATGCCGTTGATAGTGGTTAGCCTGTTTACATGCGATCCAATAATTTTATCACAAAGATCCAGCAAAGGCTCAACAGGAAAATTATCGAGCAATCCGCCATCTACAAATTTGCTGTTCTCAATAGGCACAGGTTCAAATAAAACCGGGAAAGAAGCCGAAGCGATTATTGGATTGATCAATTCGCCGGAAGAAAAAAATATGGTTTTATTGTGTAAAAGATCGGTAGCATTAATATAGAGAGGGATTCTCAGGGCTTCAAAAGAGTTTTCCGGAATCAATTCAGTCAATATCTTCCGTATCGTTTCCATCGAAAACAAACCTTCCTTTCTCCACAAAAAATTGGACACACCAAAATAGGAATATCTTTTTGCCAGTTCCAATATTTCATCCGGTTTTTTTCCATAAGCGTACAATGCTCCAAAGATGGCTCCTGAACTGACTCCTGAAATAGCTGAAGGCTTTACACCCAATTCATCCAGGACTTTTAAAAAGCCTAAATGAGCAAATCCCCTTGCCCCGCCACCACTTAAAACAAGGCCAATCTTATTCATTTTTTTACATTTAGAAAAACTAGTTCAATTCCTGAAATGAATCCTGTATTTTAAATTACTTCAATATAAATCTCAATCATTTGATGTATCAATATTTTTTTGTTAAAAAAGGATTTCTGCTTTTTTGATGAATAAATTGTTCGCCACCTATAGATTGTTTTAGATCAGAATCCAAAACTTTTTAATCTTACCGATGATTGAATGGCTCATTGGCTTAAAACCAAAAAATTATTTTAAAAATTAGTCAAATATATTTTTAACTTTTATTAAAAGCGATTTTGTTGAATTAATATAAATAACTTTAAGAAAACAAATTGCATGCAGCACAAACTTATTGTATTGACAGGTTTAGTTCTGATTTTTTTATCGGGCCAAAGTTTTGGACAAGATTCTGCTGCCAAATCTCTTCATCCTAAAATGGATAAATACTATCCACGTCCTCAAAAAACACAGGTTTTAAACACCCCCGCTTATTCAACTCCTGCGAAACCTGTTACGACTATTACTCCGGCCCCGGTGATGGCGACTGCTCCTGCCTCCCGCAATGCGGTAGTAGCCCCGGCTCCAACCGTAACTCCAACTATACCGGCAGCGGAAGAAACTCAGCCAATCCAAACGGCGCCTGCAGTTACGTCTACTCCTGTTACTGTAGAACCAACAAATACAAATGTAAATCCATCCAATACGGTGAGTGCTCCTGCCAGGGTTACTGTCACCGCTTCGGCTCCAAAAATAGTTGCTCAGCCGGAAGCGCCACCGCCGCCCCCATATATGGACACCAGGCTTGGGAGCAGCGCTCCTCAATATGATACCTGGGAGAAAAATAATAACGGAGCAGGATCTGTAACTACGCAGTCCAAATAATAAGAGAATTATTCTGCATTCAGTAAAGCAATAAAAAAATGGATTTTGTTTTTGAAAATTCTATTTCAATTCTTTCAGCTTAATGCTTCTGTATGAAACCTTGTTCCCATGGTCTTGCAACAGAATATATCCTTTGTCCCAAAGGCCGAAATTTTTCCAATTCTTGTATTTACTGATTTCAACAAGGTGTTTAAATTCTTCAGAACCACGCTGATACTCCAACATTTTGTAGCCGTTTAGCCAGTGTTCAACATGGTTATCAGGATAAACAATTATTCTTCCCCAATTCCATTCGCCAACAGGTTTCATGGCAGCGGGAATATTCTTTCGTGGAATAAGATCGTATAAAGAAGATAAAGTCCGGTCACCGTTGCGGCCCAGTTTAGCATCGGGATGAAGCTTGTCGTCCAGCACCTGGTATTCAAGGCCAATACCCGACATTCCATGTGTATCATAACTTTCTTTTACAAAATATTTTACTCCACTGTTGGCGGCAGGGGTGATCCGGAATTGAAACTGGAGGTCGAATGCGCCATATTGCTTGTCAGTAATAATATCACCGCCCATTCCTTCCTGTTGCCCGTTTGAGGGAAGAACGGTCAACACCCCATCCTGCATTACCCATCCCGAATCAGGAAAATGTGTTTTATCAATTCCCCTCCAGCCCTTACTGGTTTTGCCATCCCAGAGTAATTCAACCCCATTTTTCTTTTCCTGTGGGGATAAAGTATTGGGCACTAAATTCATTACAAAAATTTTGTCCGGAGCGGTTGGCTTCAAGTCACTGGTTTTGATCTTTATATTTTTCCAGCGGATCTGTTTACCTGCGTGTTTCGCATCAGAAACCTGGTGAACTTGCAAAGCAATAAACCCTTTTTTGGTCATATCATCTACCAGGTTGGCTGCCGCAACTCCATTAATCCACGTACGAATAGTATGTCCAATACACTCAATATGGTAATGATTCCATTGGCCATTTTTAAAAGCGCTTTGAGCAGATGGATTTAGAGTTAATGGATATAACCAGCCGCGACGTGCTTCATCATAAATTCCACCGCTCCATGCTCTTTTGGAAGGATCCACTTCTACCTGGTAACCATGTACACGGCCGTTGTTGTAATCATTTGAACTTTCGCTCCTGATCTGGATGCCGGAATTCATGGAAGTATCTACTTTCAAATCCAGATCAAGAAAAAAATCGCCATAATTTTCGTTGGTTACGAGGAAGGAATTGGGAGTATTGGCCACCGTAGTTCCTACAATTTCTCCATTCTCTACTGTGTATTTCGCATGGCCGTTGAGCTGCTGCCAACCATCCAGATTTTTGCCATTAAAAAGATATTTCCAGCCGTTATCACTTTTACCGGGGGTAGGATGAATAAAAGCCAGGAAGGGAATTAAGGCCAATCCTCCCATGAAATTTTTTATTTTCATTTTTAAATGTTAAGTGTAAAGAAATGATCTGACAAAATAATATCACGGTAAATATACTTTTTTTGCAATTATTCAAAGGCTGCTTGTAAAACTTATTGAATCCCACGGGAAATAAAAAACCGGCCATTCAAGGCCGGGTAATTATTTATGTTCTTTAAAAATATGTTTCTCTATACAACCATTTCGCTCTTAGCGTCGACTTACTATTAGATTCACTGATTTAAGATTAAATGGTTAAGGTTTTAATTGTCCGGGCTTTTTTAAAAGCCCGGTTTTTTTATGCTACTGTCCGTTGCAGGTAACCCGCGTCTGACATGTCCGGAATATCTTCGGCCTTGTATTCGCCGGCATCCAGTTTCTTTTTGGTTGCCTCAAATGCTTTTAGAGTGATGTCCACATCTTCATCGGTGTGAGCAGCCGTTGGGATGATTCTAAAAATAATTTCTCCTTTCGGGATTACGGGGTAAACCACCACGCTACAGAATATGTTATAATTTTCCCGGATATCGGTTACCATGTTGGTAGCTTCCGGCAGTCCGCCTTTCATATAAATTGGGGTTACCGGGCTGTTAGTAGCTCCTATATCGAATCCCCTTTCTCTTAATCCGCTTTGCAATCTGTTTACGATATGCCACAGCTTTTCCCGCAATTCAGGCATGGTCTTCAGCATTTCCATCCTCGTAAGCATTCCATCCACTACTATCAAAGGAAGGCTTTTTGCATATATCTGGGAGCGTACATTGTATCTTAAATAATCAATCACATCTTTTGGCCCGGCAATGAAAGCACCAATGCTACCCATACTTTTTACAAAAGTGCTGAAATAAAGATCCACGTCGTTCTGGCAGCTTTGTTCTTCATCGGAGCCTGCACCGGTTGGCCCCATTGATCCAAAACCGTGAGCATCATCTATCAAAAGCCTGAAATTATATTTCTGCTTTAATGCAACAATTTCTTTTATTTTTCCCTGTGTGCCACTCATTCCATAAACTCCCTCTGTAATTATGAGAATGCCGCCCCCGGTTTTTTTTGACATCGCCGTTGCACGTTGCAATTGTTTTTCACAGTCTTTTATATCGTTATGTTTGTACTTGTAGCTATAACCAATGTGCAATCTTATTCCATCCATGAGGCAGGCATGGGCTTCACCATCATAAACAATTATATCATGGCGGCTCACGAGAGCATCTATGCAACTCATCACGCCCTGGTAGCCAAAATTAAGAAGCATGGCGTCTTCGCGGCTTACGAAATCAGCAAGCACTTCTTCAAGTTGTTCATGCAAAGCAGTATTTCCACTCATCATTCTGGAACCCATCGGATTTCCCATTCCATATTTTTTTGCGGCGATCGCATCAACTTCTCTCGCTCTTGGATGGTTTACTATTCCGAGGTAATTATTGAGGCTCCAAACGATCTTTTCTTTTCCACGAAACAGCATCCTGTTTCCCAGTTCTCCTTCTAATTTTGGAAAAGCAAAATATCCATGAGCCCTTTTAAGATGGGAACCTATAGGACCTGCATCTTTCTTCATCTTTTCAAAAAGGTCATTCATTTAATTTGATTTATATTACTTAATTTGAGCGCAAAAGTACAATATAGAGGCTTAATTAAAGCCGCATTTTTGTAAGAGAAAAACGGTATTTGTTTAGCAGTTACCGTGAAGTGAATTTTAAAAATAAAAATGTTAAAAAATTTCAAAGGTTGCTGCAAAAGTAGTAAATAAAGGGAATATGATAAAAAGGTACACAACAGTAAAGCAATAAATAACAGGATTTTTTATGTTGAAAAAAAATCCGTTATCAATATTCACACAACCAGTTTTTAAAAAGAGGAGCCGTTTCCTGGCTGACCATAACATACGACTCGGGAATGTGAATATGCATTTCCACTTTGAGTCTGTTGGATTCGCAAACGGTAAAAGCCTTTATAAAGTTGATATTTACAATGGTATGCCGGTTGGCCCTGAAAAAAATGCTGCTGTCAAGTTCTTTTTCAATTTCAGAAAGCGTTTTATAAAATGGATATTTTTTTGAATCCCTGCAAATCACAAAAACCGATCTTTTCTTAATAAAAAATATAGCCACATTCGAGACGGGCACTACCAGGTTCTGAATCCCATTTTTAATTATTAGCCTTTTCTTCCTTTTCAAGTTTGATAATGTCATTTGCGTTACGTTAAATGAGCGCACAAATATTTATTTTCTCATGAATAAAAATGCACCAAAAAGGATTTGCGGTGTTAAGGAATTTTTAAAAAATATCAAACATAAATTTGGGAATAAAAAAAGCCAAACCTATTCAAGGGTTTGGCTTTTTTCAGGGGTTTAATCAGAGAGCTTTTTTTAATTTCTTCTGAATAAACATGGTTCCGTCATCTTCGGCATGAACCATCCATAAACTTTTACTATCCTGCAAAGCGATCTCGTAAAAATGTTCATTTTCAGTGGCTACCTCTGTCACATTGGAAATGGTTTTGCCTTTATATTTGGAACCTATTTTTGTCCGGATGAACGGAGCAAGCTGATCCA
>JBIQMJ010000290.1:0-5934 GCA_044463445.1 Segetibacter koreensis | reverse complement strand
CTTATTTTTATGGATGAACAATTAAAAATTCAATCCCGTTGACAAATTTGAGGATGCAGGAAATCATTCAAAATCCTTACACTTTTTGTCATTTCAGAATCATGCATAAACTATTCCAGGTATGGCACAAAAATCTGTAGGAAAATGTTCCTTGCATCGCTGGTCTATTGTATATAAGCAATACTATTTATATTCATAAGTTATTAAAATGATGCTTGTCAAGTTTAATTATGATTGGAGTCAATAAATTGAATAGAGAGCTGAGGTCCCAAAATTTTATTTGAGATTTCAACTGAGACAGGGAAAATCATCCTTAGGAATGATAAGGTTTTTACCTTTAAAGGAAGAAATCTTCAAAAGAAAAACCTTTGGATGAGAGCAGAAAATAAGTTATATCAGTGAATCAATAAATATCACTGTTTTTTATTTTTGTTTTTTAGAGAAAAAAATCAGCATTTTTCCAATGCCTGTAAAATATCAGCCTGGATGTCTTTGATATCTTCAAGGCCAACTGAAATTCTGATAAGCCCTGGAGTGATGCCGACTTCTGCTTTTTCCTGGTCCGTTAGCTTTGCATGCGTGGTAGAAGCCGGATGAGAAGCAATACTTCGGGTATCCCCCAGGTTGGAAGTGAGGGTAAGCATTTGTAAAGCATTCAGAAATTTCTTTCCACTCTCCAGGCCGCCTTTTATATCGAACGTGATCAATCCTCCGCCACGTTTCATTTGTTTTTTGGCGATTGCATGCATTGGGTGAGAGGGATGAAACGGATATTTAATATTGTTTAGTTTGGGATGGCCGTCGAGCGTTTTTACTAATGCTTCCGCATTGTCACAATGCCTTTGAATTCTCACATCGAGGGTTTCCAAGCTTTTGCTGAGCAACCAGGCATTAAAAGGAGAAATTGACGGCCCTGTATTTTTACAAAAAGTAAATAATTGGTCGATCAATTCTTTTTTGCCAACAACAATGCCACCCAATACGCGGCCCTGGCCATCAATCCATTTGGTAGCGGAGTGTAAAACAAGGTCTGCTCCATATTCTGCAGGTTTTTGCAAAATAGGCGTGGCAAAGCAATTATCCACTATTAAGATCACCTGGTGTTTTTTAGCCAATTTACCCACAAACTCGAGGTCAATAATATCCAAACCAGGATTGGTGGGCGTTTCAATAAAGATCATTTTTGTATTGGGCTTGATCAGCGCTTCCCAGGACTCGGGTTGGTTCAAATCGCCATAAGAATATTCTATATTCCAGCGTGGAAAAAATTTAGTAATAATGGTGTGGGTTGATCCAAAAACAGAACGGCAACTTAATAAATGATCACCAGCGTTTAAAAACGTCATGAAACAACCGAAGATAGCGCTCATACCCGAAGCAGTAGCAAAGCCGGCTTCCACGTCTTCCAGCGCGCACATTTTATCAATGAACTCCTGGGCGTTGGGATTTTCAAACCGTGAATAAATATTATTATCCAGGTTGCCGGCAAATGTTTCACTCATTTCTTCGGCATTGTCAAAACGAAAACTGGAGGTAAGAAATAAGGGGGTGCTATGTTCTTTTTCGTTGGTTCGGGGTGTCTGGATACGGATCGCCTGCGTATTGGATTGCTTCTTCATTTTCTAAAATTGTATGGTCTTTCTGAATCTGCTTTTCAGCAGAAAGAGTGCGAAGATAAGAAGCAATGAATTTTATTGGGTATTAAAATTTGTTTGCAATTTTACAATTCAGTAAAAAAATAAGAGGAATTGTTTTATATCGCGATTCCACTCTTACCTGATCCTTTCTTTATTTTCGTTCTTATATTTTAATCAGTTTGCCGCTACCAGCCACTTTGGAAGAAATATCTTTTGCGCTTCCCTTGTAGAAAACATTTCCGCTTCCGCTGATTTTGGCAGAGAGGCTTTTGTCTGCTGATACTTTCGTATTACCACTTCCGCTTATTTTTACTTCCACATTTTCTGCAGCAATATCACTAATGTAAATATTCCCACTTCCACTTATAGAAACTGAAACCTGGTTTGCAGTCCCCCCTTTTGCCACAATATTTCCGCTTCCGGAAATAGCAAAATCCACATCTTTAAAGGAACCGGAACTGAGGTGTATGTTGCCAGATCCGCTAAGTTGGATTTGTGCTCTATCATCGCCATTGAAGTTGCCGGTAGTTTCTATATTGCCGCTTCCACTTAGCTGCAGCGATTGAATTGTTGTCATTGAAACGTACACTATCATTTTAGAATGGGTTTTCAGGTTCACATTTTTTTTGCTTTGGATGGTCAATTTCCCATTTTCAACTTTTGTCTCTATATAGGGAAGAATATTTTCATCTGCCTCTACTTCAATTTGATTGGACTGGCCTTTTTCAATTTTTACATTTATTGGACCGCGAGAAACAAGAGACGTAAAATCAGCAGCAGAGCGGGTTTCTTTTTTTAAATGCCCATTGCCTTTTACCACTTTCCAGGATTGAGCAAAAAGCTGGCTGCCTGTCAAAAGCAAAAAAATAATGATTAACTTTTTCATGATTTTAATTTAAATTTATTGGAAGAATAATTGTGTAACGGATCATCAATTTAAAAGTTACAGGACGAAGGAATTATTTTAAATATTTAATCAGATTAAATTATGCAAAAAAACCCATCAGAGAATGCTGTGATCATTGATAATCTTATCAATCTTTTGAACAAAGGGAATGCCCACATTACACTGGACGAAGCTTTAAAAGATATTCCATTTCAGCTTTTAGGTAAGAAGCCCAGGGGCCTGCCTTACAGCCTTTGGCAAATAGCCGAACACATCCGGATTGCACAGGATGACATTTTGAAATTTTCAAAAGATAGCCGGTATCAATCGCCAAAATGGCCTGAAGAATATTGGCCCAAAGAATTATATCCTGCAACGGAAGAGGAATGGAAAAAATGCGTGAGCCAGATCAAAAGAGATAGAAAAAGTTTTGTGGAGCTGTTAAAAAATTCGGCTGATCTATTATTCATTCCTTTTGAATATGGAAACGGCCAGACTTTGCTTCGTGAAGCCCTGGTTTTGGCGGATCATCATAGTTACCATACAGGCGAAATCATTGTACTAAGAAGAATCTTAAATATTTGGCCGAAATAAAATAATGGTTAGATAGCAGTTTTGGAATTGATTAATTGTAAAATATTATAGAATATTTTCCTTTATGGTTTGCTTGAAAGTATGAATGTCAAACGGTTTTTTCAAAAAGGCAGTAGCATTTACCCTTTCACTGATTTTTTCAATCTCATCATTAGCTGAAAAAAGAACAACGGGAATATCTCTGGCTTTCTCATCTTCCTGCATGCACCGTATCGCATTTTCTCCCCCGATGGTTGGAATCCACAAATCCATCAATATAATATCTGGTTCAATCCTATTAATATCTGAAATAATATTTTCGCAGTTGGGAAGAGTTTCAACGCGGTAATTTTCACTACTCAAAATCGCCTTGCATACATTTAAGATTTCAAGGTCGTCGTCATATATCAAAACACATTTCGTTTCCATTCAAAATATAGTTTTTTTTTTGGGGGGTAAGTAATATTCTATTTTGGAGATAAGGGTAGGAGATTGATAATTGAGTATTCAATATTTCTTTCTTATAATTTCAATTTAAAAATTACAGGAAAGAAAAATTAGTTAATGATAACCCACCATTTTTGAAGATGCAAAACAACCTTCCCTGGGGGAAGTGCATGATGAAAAAAAGGCACCTGCCATCAACACTACCAAAAGTAAAATAAATGTCTTTCTCATAAATTAGAGCTTTTGCCAGGAACCTGACTTAAAAAAAATGGAATTCGGGGGCCTTTTCCATGAGGATTGGTGTCAAAGGCCAACAAGATAAGTAGATTTTTTCAATATAGCCACAAAAATATTTAACCCAGGCAAGAGAGTACCGCCGGGGATAAATTAGTATTTGAGAAAGAAAAAAGAGAAAGTTTTTGAAGGGAAAGCCCTGAAATTTACTTTCCTACATTATATTTTTCTCTTCTGGATTGAATATAAAGGATAATGTGGATGGCGATCAGTATTTCACAAACGATTTCTTTTACAATCATAGGTTTAGGATTAAAAGTGGGTTAAAAATACAATTACAAAAAACAAACGCTTCTATAATGCAATTATTATGCATTTATTTTTTGGGATTTGATTTTTTTTTGAGAATTTGGTGTATTTATAAAAAAACCTTTGGTTTTTTTACCCCAAAGGCTTTTTACTTTTATCTCAGATGAAACTGAATCCCCGCCTGTAGGTTAATAGAATTGAGGTCGGTGAACCCCATTTTGTGATAAGGAGCATAAGCATAATTAGCCGCTATATTAATTCCCGAAGTTCCTGTTTTATTAAATGGAATCAATAAACCCAAACCGCCTTCTGCCCGAAATCCAAAATTGGATTGGCTGTTTCCAAATTCACCATAATATTGTTTGTTGTCAATAATATTTCCTCCTGCAGCCAATGATACATACGGTTTCACTGGGGAGGACAAAGTGGGAAAATATTTAGCCTTTATCAAAATGGGGATAGTCTGTATTGAATTGCTTAAAACCGCAGAAATATCCTGGGTATTACTTAAATGATAAAGTGTTCTTGGATATTTTTGATAATAATCCTGGAACCCGATTGCTAACCCGGCTGACCAGTTATTTGAAAAAGGATACAATAAACCGGCGCTGAACCCCCGGGGGGAATGATTGCTCACCAGGTCGTTTTTAAAATGGCCTGAAGGGATACTATAATTATAATTAAATGTAAGATTCAGCGGATTGTTCTGCGCTGTTGCCGGTAAGTAAAACCACATCAGCACTAAAAGTGATGCTATTATTTTTTTAATGTTTTTCATTTCAAAGAATTTTATTTTTTTAAATAGGGTGATTGATCAAACAACGCTTTTACCTGGCTGTCTGCTACCGACGAATTTAATATACCTGAGCCACGGATCAGCCCTGTCCAGATGATATTGATATTCTTGTTCTCTGCCGCATTTTTTAAATCGAGAATATCAACGGAAAGTGCACCTTCCTGAATTTGGTAAACGCTGTAAGCATACGGGATATAATATCCATAACCGGGATAGCCCCAATAATATGGATCCCAATAACCGCCATAGTAATCCCAGTAATCTCCATAAGTGATTACCCCGGTTGAAGTATTTATAATATGAGTCACATCCACTCCCAGATCAGGATTGTCTTTTTTTGAAACCAGTGTGTATCCTGCCTGGCTCATATATTTTTTTACAGCGTCAATATATGCCTGGTCCACTTCATTTAATTCACGTTTTGAATTGCTGTTTTGTATTACCGCAACAGAATCCGAAATACTGTAAGTGTTATAATTGTTGAATTGAGTTGAAGAATCATGATCGGTAATATAAATCCGGGATTCTTCATTGGTTAAATTTGATACCGGGTCTTTAGTGCAACTGGAATAAAATACAGCGCTGCCTGCAAGGCCGGTAAAAAGTATTAATATTCTTTTCATAGTGTAATTTTTTACTTTTTTCCACAAAGGCCATACCTGACATGCCTTCTAAGCTTAAAAAAATCATAAGATTACAACCATAAGTTCTTTTTTAATTCTTTCTTAAATGCCTTGTGATTTTGTAGCGGATTATTATAAAAAATAAATGACATAAAAATAAAAAATGGCTGTATTAATTGCTTTACTGTAAAAAAGCCTGCAGTTTTTATTTGCAGGCTTTTACAATCACTAAAATCAATCCATTAAAACCAACTCCCCGTCCACCTTTCTCCCAAGTTATTTCCCATCTTTCTTTTTCTTCTTTTCACTTTTGCTTTCTGAATAAACATGGTCACAAACATCAAAGGAATAAATAAAAGCGTAAGAGGAGGGATGCCCATAATAGAAATCCATCTTCCTCCAAACTGCCGGCGCATGGGGCGTTTCAGC
>JBIQMJ010000289.1:0-5950 GCA_044463445.1 Segetibacter koreensis | reverse complement strand
GTACTTTAGTGAGGATGGCCCAGGATTGGAGCATGCGTTATGTGTTGGTCGATGCCCATGGGAACTTTGGGAGCCAGGACGGCGATTTTCCGGCAGCCATGCGTTATACTGAGGTGAGACTGGAAAGAATTGCCGAAACAATGCTGCTGGATATTGAGAAAGATACCATCGATTTTCAGTTGAATTATGATGATTCTGATAAAGAGCCAACTGTATTACCCACCAGGATTCCCCAGTTACTCTTAAATGGCGCCAGTGGGATTGCTGTGGGAATGGCTACTAATATGCTTCCTCATAATCTTTCTGAAGTAGTGGATGCCTGTACCGCTTTTGTTGACAATAGGGATATCACGATAGATGAACTAATAAAACTGGTAAAAGCTCCCGATTTTCCTACAGGAGGAATTATTTATGGCTATGAAGGCGTAAAACAAGCCATGCATACAGGACGGGGCCGTTTGGTTTTGCGTGGAAAGGTAAATGTGGAGACAACTAAATCCGGGAAGGAAAAGATCATTATTACTGAAGTGCCATACCAGGTAAACAGGGATTCTCTCACCGAAAAAATCGGCCACCTCATTAACGAAAAAGTGATAGAGGGCGTTACTGATGTAAATAATGAAAGTAATAATAAGGAAGGAACAAGAATCGTAGTTGATCTGAAAAAGGATGCAATTTCACAGGTGGTAATCAATCATTTGTATAAGCACACTGAACTTCAAACATCTTTTGGGATTAACAATGTGGCTTTGGTAAAAGGAAGACCACAAGTATTGAATATAAAGGACCTGATTCGTGAATTTGTAGATTTTCGTCATGAAGTAGTTATCCGCAGAACAAAATTTGAATTAAAGAAAGCAGAAGAAAGGGCCCACATTCTTGAAGGATTTTTGATAGCGCTCGACCATCTTGATGAAGTGATTAAATTGATCAGGGCGGCATCCACTCCTGATACTGCCAGGGAAGGATTAATGTCAGAATTTAAAATGACTGAGATTCAGGCTAAAGCTGTGCTGGAACTTAGATTGCAACGCCTAACTGGGATGGAAAGAGAGAAGATAAGGGAAGAGCACGCCCAGGTAATGCAAACCATTGCTAATTTGAAAGAAATTTTGTCTGATGAAGGAAAAAGATTCCAAATCATAAAAGACGAATTAATTGAAATCAAAGAAAAATATGGGGATGAGCGCAAGACTGAAATTGCGTACATGGCAGACGAGATTAGTATAGAAGATCTTATCGAGGAAGAAGATGTAGTAGTAACGATTTCACATCTTGGATACATTAAAAGAACGTCGGCTACTGAATATCGCCAGCAACGAAGAGGTGGCAGAGGCGCCAGAGGAAGCAAAACCCGCGAAGAAGATTATATTGAGCAATTATTTGTAGCATCTACGCATCATACACTTTTGTTTTTTACTGAAAAGGGAAGGTGTTTCTGGTTGAAAGTACATGAAATAACCAATGGGGATAAGCAAAGTAAGGGAAGGGCAATCCAAAACCTGATTCAAATTCCATCAGATGATGCAGTAAAAACTATCATCACTATTAAAAACCTTCAGGATAGTGAGTATATAAATAATCATTATATCGTACTTTGTACCCGTAAAGGAATTATCAAAAAAACCAGGGTTGCAGATTTTTCGAGGCCAAGGCAAAATGGAATCAACGCGATTACGATCAATGAGGGTGACCAACTTCTGGATGCCTGCCTTACTGATGGGAATCAACAAATTATGATGGCGGTGAAAAGTGGCCGTGCCATCAGGTTTCCAGAAGGAAAAGTAAGGCCGACCGGGAGAGGAGCGATAGGGGTTTTTGGTATCTCAGTAAACACCGATAATGATGAGGTTGTTGGTATGATTTGTGTAAATATTAATGATCCTGAAACAAGTGTTCTGGTAGTGAGCGCCAAAGGTTTTGGAAAAAGAACAGCAGTAGATGAATATCGGATTACCAATAGGGGCGGAAAAGGGGTAAAAACGATTAACATTACTGAAAAGACAGGCGAGCTAATCGGGCTGTTAAATGTTAATGAAACGCAAGATTTAATGATTACCTGCAAATCGGGTGTAACTATTCGTACCTCAATTGCATCTATCAGAGAAGCAGGAAGAGCTACCCAGGGAGTAAAATTAATTAGATTGGATGAAGGAGATGAGATTGCAGCAATTACAAAACTGGATGATCATGAGGGTGAAGATAATGTAGATGAAATTGAAGCAGTCGGTGATGAAGAAAACTCTTCTGGCCTGAACAAGGACATTTCAGAAAATTCTCCCGAAGAGAATGTGGAAGATGAAAATGAAAGTTTAGACGACCCGGAATAAAATACAGAAAATCAATAAACTAAAACAATAAAATACACATGAAAAGGATAGTTTTACCTGTTCTGTTTACGTTTCTTGTTGCTTCTACATTTGGCCAGGATGTAAAAAAAGCAAACAATTACGTAAATGACAAAAAGTATGATAAAGCGAAAACTGAAATAGACGGAATTCTTGCAAAAGATCCTAACAACACCCAGGCGCTTTATTTAAAAAGTAAGGTTTACACTTTAATGGCTGACAGTTCTGCGTTCAAAAGTATGCTGCCCGCCGATCCCTATGGCGAAGCCTTTGATGCGTTTAAAAAAGCAATTGCAGATTCTACTAACTCTACAGTAACGCTGATGGTTATCAAGGATAATTATGCACCTATCTTTAGGGTCTATTCCGGTTATTATGGAGAAGCTGCCAATGCATTTAACGATGCTGCGAATTCAGCCAACAAACCAGATACAGTTGGTTTTGCAAAAGCAATGAACCTTTTCATTAAAGCAAATGAGGTAGGGCAATATATCCGGGAAAATAAATGGGCGAATATTGGAAAAGTAGATACCACTCTGGTTATGAATATTGCTAAAGCCGCCCTCAATGCAAAGAAAATTGATTCGGCCAGGAAATATTTTCAGGAAATTGCAGATGCTAAGATCGGGGGGTTACATAGTGAGGATAACAAGCCTGATCCATCTTTTGAATTACCTTATCAGTGGCTGACACTGGATTACAAGCAGGCAGGAGATTCAGCCAACATGGTAAAATATGCGAATCTGGGCAAGGAAGTATATCCTGATGATGATTACTTTGATTTTGTACAAATGGATTATTACAGAGAAAAAGATAATCATGAAGGCTTGTTTAAAAAGTATGAAGAACTAACTTCAAAACATCCTGATAGCCTCCGGTATCATTTAAATTATGCAACTGAAATTTTTAGTTACGTTTTTGGAAGTGATGAAGGAACTGTAATTCCAGGCAAAGACCAGTTGTTGATAACCTTACAGGGTCAGTTGGATAAATCTATTGCCTTAGAGCCTGATAATGGAAATGTAAATCTTTTGTATGCTCAGTTTTTTTATAATAAAGGCATCTATGCATTGGATAGCGCTTCCAAAATTAAAGGTACCACCTTAACGGCCGATCAAAAGAAAAGTAAATCAGATTTGACCGACGCAGGAAAAGATTTTCTCCAAAAGGCAATTCCTTATGCAGAAAAGGCTTCCACTTCATTTGAAGCAGGCAACAAGAAGACACAAAAATCAAGATATAAGTCAGCCATCAACTTATTGGAAAATATCTATCAAAGCCTGGGGGATAAAGATAAATTGAAAGTTTACCAGGATAAGTATGACGCCGCTGATGCGCAATTTGTAAATTGATACGCTTCACTAATATTATCAGTCCCCGGAAAATATTCCGGGGCTTTTTTTAAAAATAAAATTTTGAATTTTTTATGGGTTTACTACAGAGGGCAGTTTCTTCTGTAAAGAAATTACCTACTTAACATAATATAAATTATAGGCAAAATTGAAAAGTTTCATCCTAATCTCTAAGCCGCATTGATTTTACATAATCCAAAATAATTCTTTCAAATTCTTTTTCCTGGTCAAATAGAAAACGATGAGTTATGGGTAAAACAAAAATTGGTAAATGTTTCAATTCGTTTTCAAATTTTAATAACCTGGTCGCATCTTTTTCAGTAGTCAGAATTATTTTTTTTGTTGATTTTAAATTCAGGAATTCATTTTTTATCTTTTTCAAATCGATTGAATTAAAAATATGATGATCTCCAAAGCGAAGCATTTTATGAAATGAAACTTTTTGGCCTATTTCATTTTCAATCGCTTTAGGATTGGCAATTCCACAAACAAGAAGCACTCCGGTTTCTTTATCCAAATCTATTTTTTCTTTACTGAACAAATGGTACGCGCTGTTATATTCGATGGCAGTAAAGAAAATTTTTTGAGAAGATTTGGGCTTTAATTCGCCAATAATTTTTTGTTTTTTATCAGAATTTAAATTTGAATCACATTTTGTAACAATAATAATATCAGCCCGTTCACTGCTTTTTTTTTCATCTCTTAAATTACCTGCCGGCAGCATTCTATCATTTGAATATAGATTTTGATATTCGGTTAATAATATATTTAAGCCGGCTTTTACTCGCCTGTGTTGAAAAGCATCGTCGAGGATTATGACTTCGGTTGCCGGCCTGTCATTTAAAATTTTTGGAATTCCCATTACCCTGTCTTCATCAACTGCTACAGTTATATCCGGGAATTTTCTATAAAATTGCATCGGTTCATCTCCAATATCGGATGCTCGGGTATTTTCATTTGCAATAAAAAAACCTTTGGTTTTTCTTTTATATCCGCGGCTTAGCGTTGCTACGTGGTAATTGGTATGAAGCATTTCCACCAGGTATTCTACCATGGGAGATTTGCCGGTTCCGCCCAGGGATAGATTTCCAATGCAAATAACAGGTAGATCAAAACTTGCTGAACGGAAAACTTTCCTGTCAAAAAGTTGATTTCGCAAGTGGATCATTCCTCCATACAAGGCTGAAAATGGCAATAAGATATTTTTGTATTTTTTACGCATTGATAAGTACGATAGAATAATTAGATTTTTAATTAGAATATGAAATTTTCTTTTGGAGTTACGCAAAAATCCAAAGGAATGTCATATCCTGTTATATCATCTATCTTTTCAACCGGCTCAAATAAACTTAGCCCGATCTTTAAAACATCTTTTCTGCACTTCGATAAAAATTTATCATAATACCCTTTACCAAATCCAACGCGGTATCCTCTTTTGTCAAAGGCAAGTAAAGGAATCAGGACAAGATCTATTTCCTTTTCCAATACCTGCAGTCCTTCTTTGGGCTCGTCAATTCCATATTGGTTTTTTATCATTTCTATTTCTTCATTATATTGATAATGTGAAAGATGCCCTGCGTGAATATCTACTTTCGGAATTACTACTTTAATAAGAGGATTTTTGAACTGAAGATATTTGATGATATTGGCAGTTTCGGGTTCACCCAGTTTTAATGACGACAGGTAAGTATGAACACAACCGATGGAAGGAAGCGGAAGTTTTTGAAAATTAATTAAAATAAGATCATTATATTTTTCTATTAAATGAAGTGAAAGTTCTTTTCTTTTTTGTTTGTATAAAATTCTTAGGTCTTGCTTTTTCATAAAATAGATTTCAATACCGGGTGCAATTTTAATGCCTGCTCTTTTATAGTTTCTTTTGAAACAACGGGTAAATGTTTTACACAGGCAAGTATAGGAAAGCCGCTCCAGTCAGCAATTTCACTTTCATAATGTTGATATTCTTCCGTAAATACCCAACCGGCAACATCTGCTTTTTCTTTTTTCAAAACAGCAGCAGTGAGCAGAGAATGATTGATACTTCCCAATTCGTTTTTACTTACAATCACTACTCTTGCTTTTAATTTTTTTATCAAATGTAAGATCAATTCCCGTTGGTTCAGGGGAACCATCAGGCCACCCGCCCCTTCAATGATCAACCGGTTTTTTGTTTGGGGTAAATTGGCTTCAATTTTATGTATCGTAATTTCTTTTTGTTCCGCCGGAGCTGCCAAATGCGGAGAGGCAGGC
>JBIQMJ010000288.1:0-5987 GCA_044463445.1 Segetibacter koreensis | reverse complement strand
GTTTTTTACCTAACTTTATTCATCAATACTCTTTAAGATTTAAATTCGCTTATGATGAGCACAGCAACTACCAAAAAGATACATGAAGGTCGTAACGTAAAGCGCTTCCGCGAAATGCTCGGCATTAAACAGGATGCCCTTGCTGCCGACCTTGGCGACGACTGGAACCAGCAAAAAGTTTCGCTGCTGGAACAAAAGGAAACGATTGATCCTGCCCTACTGCAACAAATATCTGCTGCATTAAAAATACCAGCAGAAGCGATTCAAAATTTTGATGAGGAACAGGCAATAAATATTATCTCTAACACTTTTGACAATTGTAATCAACCAGCATCTGTTTTTTATAATTCAACAATCAATCCTTTAGAACAGCTACTAAAAGTTCATGACGAAAAGATTGCTTTGTATGAAAGGATGTTGAAGGAGAAAGATGAGATGATGGGGAGGCTGGAGAAGTTGATTGAGGGGAAATGATTTGTGTAAATTTTGAAATTTGCGAAAACCAATACTACTCTTATACCGATGATTATAAATAGTGTCTATGTAAAAAAATTCCGTGGGTTTAACAATGTCAATTTTCAACTGGGATCAGCATTGACTGTTATCGCTGGTCGAAACGGCACGCAAAAAAGCACCCTTATGGGTATGCTGAGCCAACCGTTTTCCATCACAGATAAAACACACGCTATGTTTGGAGAAAAGCCATTGAGTGGTGGCAATTTTCGATCGTCTTTTGCAGAAAAATTTAAATTATCAGACACATTTGATACAGCAAAAAACCACGAATGGACACTTTTCTTAAATAATAGTGCGGAACCTGAATTTACTGTCGAGAGTATAGCACGATCTAAAAAAGAGCCAGGTATACGCTTCTGGCAAAAAGGAACACGAGCAAAAGGGTCTGGATATATTCAATTACCGGTTATATATTTAAGCCTTTCGAGATTATTTCCTATTGGCGAAGATACTGACATCGATTCGAGTACAGATATAGTCCTTTCGGTTGAAGAGTTTGAATTTTTTAAAGAGTGGCATAATAAAATATTATTCCTTCCAGATATCGAAATGACAAGTGTTGAATACTTGGCCAGCAAGCAAAAGAATACACTAGGTGTTAATACTTCATTTTATGATTGGAAAATGAACTCGGCTGGACAAGACAATATTGGCAAAATACTGCTGGCCATCTTGTCTTTTAAAAGATTAATGGAAAAACATGGCAATGCATATCAAGGCGGTATTTTGGCAATTGATGAGTTGGACACTACACTCTACCCCGCATCTCAATTAAAGCTAATAGAAGCTCTGCGAAAATTTTCTTCGCGGTTTAGAATACAGATCATATTAACCACTCACTCTCCTACCATACTAGAAAAAGCGTGCGAATGGCAGAACGATGCTAATGTTCCCAATCAGGTCAAGGTACTATATCTTCAAAAGGAAGATGCCAATATTAAGGTTATAGACAATATTCCTTTCGAAACAATAAAGAACAAGCTTTACGTAGCAATGGCGCTTAAAAAGGCGGTAACAAAGATACCCGTGTTTACCGAAGACAAAGAGGGCGAAATATTTTTCAGGGCTATTATAAAAAGGAAGGCATCCGATCTTGAATTTATGGATTGTACACTGGGTTGTAACAACCTTATTGAGCTGGTAAGAAAGAAAATTCATGGGTTCAAATTTCCCGAATCTCTGATAGTACTAGATGGCGACGTACGAACCGACAACTCCAAGATGAAACGGATCACTCCACAAAAAAATATACTGCTGCTGCCTGGCAACCATTCACCAGAGAGGTTAATAGCAGATTTTCTAAATCATCTTCCTGACGCTTCACCTATATGGAACCGAATCTATAGCAATTATGACAGAGAATTTGTATTTGGCAATTGCAGCATAAAAGAGATACAGACTAACAGAGAGAAAGCTAAAGAGTGGTTTAACGAACAAAAACCATACTGGGGCAAATTGTGCGCTAATGTAATAAACCCATGGATTGTACAAAATCAACAAGAGATAAATTCCTTTTCAGCAAGATTTGAAAATATTTTGGAAATGTATAAAAAGCATTTACTTAGCTAATCAATTTCCCACAACCATGAAGCAAGAAGTAAAGTATATAGCGGTAAAAGACTTGATATTGTGGACGGAAAATCCAAGAGACCCGGTTGATTCCAAAGCCAATGATCAAGATATTGTAAACAGGGCATTGGAAGATAAACAGTTTAAGTGGTCGCTTTCAAAGCTTGCCCGTGAAATGGGAGATTATTTTGATTTTAGCGAAATACCTACTGTAGTCTACCATGGTAAGAAACCTGTTGTTTATGACGGAAATAGACGAGTTATATTAGGGAAAATAAGATTGGGCCTTGTAACCATTCCTTTAGGCACAAATATTCAACCACCTGACGTTCCTGCCACAATTCCCTGCAATATATGCCCAGAGAAAATTGCTTTATGTAACGTTTATAGAAAGCACAGTGATTCAGGGTCATGGCAGCCTTTAGAGAGAGATATCTTTCTTCATAAGTTTATGGGAGAAGAAAAAAGCCCATTTTTAATTTTGGAAGAAGATACAGGTATTATAACCGCAAATCCGCATTTAAATCAGCGATTTGTAAAGGAAGAAATTTTTAGAGATGACATCTTAAAATCAATGGGATTTGCTATTAAAAATGGCAGGCTTAACAGTGTATATAGTAACGAACACGCACAGGAAATACTTTCAGACATTACACAAAAAATAAAAGTCGGAACTATAAGCACCAGAAAAAACAGGGGTAAAGTCTTTGAAGTTTTGGAACCTACATCTCAACAATTAATTGACCAGAACAAAAATAATCGACCGCATCTGTCAAAAATTCGTTTTGACATTTCCAAAGAAGTAGAAAAACCACAAAGACAATCACGACGTTCGTTTAAGAAAGCCAATGAGCTTTTTGGAGGCAAATTATACCTAGGCATTGGAGATGTAAGCAATCTGTATCGCGATATTACGGACTTATATGATTTCTATATTGCCAGGCAGGATAAGTTATCGCAATCATTTCCCGGTTTAATTAGAATGTCTTTGCGCCTGCTTTGTGAAACTGCGGCTAAAGAAAGCAAGAAAAAAACCGAAGATTATTTGAAAGATAATTTTGATGGTGCCAAAAAAACACTAGATCAAGATATTAAAACAACTTTATCAAATCAAAACGTCTCTAAGGAAACAATAATGCAGCTATTGAATACGGGTGCTCACAATTATCAATCAACTTCCAACCTTGAACAGACTGTAGCTGTATCAATTGCTGTTGGAGCTATTCTGACAATTACTCATGGAAAAGGAGAATAAAAAAAATATATACTACTCACCACTAAGGTATCCAGGAGGAAAGAACTGCATTTTCCCCTTCGTTTCCAATATTTTTTATGAGAATAGTCTTATTGGAATGAATTACGCAGAGCCTTATGCCGGTGGGGCTGGTTTAGCACTACGACTTTTGTTTGAGGGCTATGTAGAAAGGATTTACATAAATGATTTCGACAAGGCTATTTATGCCTTTTGGGTTAGTATTCTTCATAGAACTGATGAATTCTGTGAGTGGTTAGAAATTGTAGAGATTTCAGTTCGCAGTTGGAAGAAATACAAAGAAATACAAAGAAATATTGATAATGCTTCTCTGTTTGAAATAGCTAAATCAACTTATTTTCTGAATCGCACTAATATTTCTGGCGTTATTAAAGGAGGTATTATTGGTGGGCATGAACAAACGGGGAAATATAAAATGGATGCGCGCTTCAATAAAAGTGACCTAATTGGCAGAATTAAAAGAATAGCAAAATTAAAAGACCGGATCATTGTCTCAAATCTTGATGGCCTAACCTTTATCAGTAAATTGAATAAGAAAAAGGAGGATATTTTTATTTACCTAGACCCGCCATATTATCAAAAAGGTGCCGATCTGTACATGAACTTCTACTCAAAGAAAGACCATGAAAAGCTTTCTAAATATGTACGGTCTTTGAAAAAAAAGTGGATGGTGTCCTATGATAATCATGACTTCATTCTTAATCTTTATGCCGAGCATAAACGAGTTATATATAAATTATCGCAGTCAGCGTCGAATCGCGTAGGAGATGAGATATTGATCTTCTCTGAAGAATTAAGATTTAATGAGTCTATTAATATCCTAAAGTCCGCAACTTTGCTTTAAAAGCATAACAAAAAAGCGATCAAGCTATATTTATTAGTCTAATAAATATCCATATTCTTCCCTTAACTTTTTTTGCGACATGGCAGGCAGATAAATATCTTCCGCCTCCTCATAAAACGCTCCATATTTTTCTTTGAATTTTTCAGCATTTACTCGTCATACAGCTTCATTTATAACAAGAGGTTGGTTTACCAAAACAGGTTTATATTCAAATGTTGTGCTGTTAAGCCGTATAATTCCAAAAGTTTTTAACAGATTGACGATGCGGTCTTTTCTGATGAAGTGTGGTGGAATGCAAAAATCGTCCTCTTCCCTCCCAGGCCGTGTCTCTATTCCGGCCTTTGTGCAGCAGCAGGACACGGACGTCATGTCATCAACACTCACTCAGATATTCGCCTTCTTCTCTGACAATATACTGTTTTGGCGAACCATGCTTATGATCTGTGAGATTTTCAACCAATTTCCATACGCCACTGCACGGATTGTTATGAATATAATTCAATTTCTCAATGAAGAAATGTTGTGTTGTTATTGACTTGCAATCAAATGATCTTTCAAACACCTAGTGTTTCTTTCCCGTGTCTTTATCTGAACTCGTTACACTTTCCTGTAGTTTATTGAGGAGGCTATAGTCTTTCTGTTCCTGTAATCTGTTTACCATCACATACGCCATGAACCTCTTGCCATTACTCACTATGGTGTTGATGCTTTTTGAAGAGGCAGAAAAATCAATTAGCACATGCAAATGATTGGGCATAATTACATATCGTTTCACGTAATGGTTCTTCGTCTTCAAATAATCGGACCACTTATAAGCAGTATCATAACCCTCAACAATTTGCAACGTCCACTATCATGAGGCATTGCGAGAAGAAAGTTATCAAACTCTACGAACGTACATAAATTATTTATTTTATCAATCTAATTAAGACCTTACATCGAACTTACGTTTTTATAAATTCCCTTTTTTCATTTCATTTACTGCAAAATTTGCTGCTCTGGCCGTGAGCGCCATATATAGCAGTGAAGGGCTCTGGTTTCCGGTGCTGGTCATACAAGCGCCATCCGTTACAAACACATTTTTGCAATGATGTAACTGATTGTGCGCATTCAGCAAAGATGTTTTTGGGTCTTTTCCCATTCGACAACCACCCATTTCATGAATATCTAGTCCCGGTGGCTGTTCGTTATCATGCTGACTAATATTTTTGCAGCCTGCTTTATCCAGCATCTCCGCACTTTCCGTCAAAAAATCTTTGATCATTTTTTTATCGTTATCATCATAATCCACCGACATGATCAAAAGCGGAATTCCCCACTGGTCCTTTTTGTCTGTGCTCATTCTTACATGGTTGGACTCTTTTGGAATGGTTTCACCCTGCATATACATATAAGTTTTCCAACCTCCCGGTTCTGCCATCGCATCTTTAAATTTGCCGCCAATAGTTTCAGGTAATGAATTTTCATTAACATCTCCGCGATAAGCTCCCATGAAAGTAGTGAAGCCTCCTAAATAATCCGTATCAATTTTTCCAAGGTTTCTGTAATTGGCCAGGATCGGCTCAGTCGGATTTTTCCCGTAATAATATTTATCTTCAAACCCGTCCATCTCAGCATTTACTGAAGCCCTATAATCGTGATGCGCCACATATTTTCCCAGCAAACCACTGTCATTTCCTAATCCATTGGGAAACCGGCCAGAAGTGGAATTAAGCAAAACAAGGTTGCTGTTCAAAGCGGAAGCGTTTACAAATATAATCCGTGAATAAAAGTCAGTTATTTGTT
>JBIQMJ010000287.1:0-6051 GCA_044463445.1 Segetibacter koreensis | reverse complement strand
TATGGTCGCACAACATCTTTTTTTTTATTTTTTTTCTAACCGCACAACAGATTAACGTCTAATGCATTAAGGAATTGTCTGCCTACTCTGTAAATTTTCAATACCCTTACCTTATGAAACTTCCAATACTTCTTTTGTCATAGAAAATATTAAGACTTTTTTTACGTTTTTTAATTCAAGATGGATTAAATATTAGACAATATCTTATAATTAAATTTAAAAGAGGAAGACTCTAAATGATTTGTAATTTTTTATTTCATCGGGTAAACCCTAAAAGAGATATTCTATGGGATCCTATGGATCCCGGTATATTTGAAAGATGTATTAACTATATTACGAAAAATTTTCAGGTAGTCTTGTTCGAAGATTACATATTGAGGAACGCAATAGAGTCAACCCATAAAATTGCTTCAATAATGTTTGATGATGGATATGAAGACAATATTCTTTACGCTGCTCCTATTTTAGAAAAATATAACTGCAAAGCTTCCTTTTATATTGTTACCGATAGTGTTGATAAAAATTTACCGATATGGACTTATTTAATAGATCACTTGTTTCAAAAAACGGGCAGAACTGCTATTAATTTGGATTATACATTTCTTCCGCAGACATTAAGAGTTAATCATTTAAATAATTATTCTGAACGAATCAGATACGTTCGAAGTCTAAAACCTTTCCTCAAACAGGTTCCTCACAGCCAACGGGAAATTATTGTTAATGAAATTACGAATGCATATAATGATGTTCAAGTATCGGGCGAAATGATGAACTGGGATCAAATAAGGCAATTAAAAGCCGAAGGGCATTATATTGGATCACATACTTTGACACATCCTGTTTTGGGAATGATCGAAGAAAATATCACAGTTAGAGAAGAACTCTTTTTATCCGGTCAAAAGATAAAGGAAGAAGTAGGCTATTTTCCTGTTTCCATATCTTATCCTGTGGGCAGCTATAATTACACTATTAAAAAAGTTGCTCAAGAGGTAGGATATAAAACAGGCCTGGCAGTAAATAAAAAAAAATATAATCCGGAGAAAGAAGATTTATTTGAAGTACCAAGAATAGAACTGTACAATGAGCCTTGGTGGAAAGTGAAACTCAGAATTTCAAATAGAATAGAGCAAATTAAAAGTATATTTTAGTAAAAAAAGTTTAATGAATTTAAATCAATTATTACTGATGATTAAATGAATTTAAACCTTATGAAAGAAATCTGCCTTCTTGGAGCAAATGAACGAAGTTGCTATTCTGTTGCAAAATCCTTAAAGAAGAGGGGTTATTCTACAACGGTTATTAGTAATAGTTTTCATCCAATAGAATTTTCCAAATACGTTGATAAATTTTTAAAATTACGTTTCGATATAACAAGAGATGTTTTTGCGGCAAAAGAAGAAGTTATTGAATATCTGGAATTAAATAAAGTAGGCGCGTTGATTCCTATTAATGATATTGCTGTGCAATTTGTTTCTTATTTTCAGGAAGAAATCCGCAACTTTACCTGCCTGCTTAATATAAACAAAGCAGAGGTTCTCCAATATTCGCACAACAAATATTCTCTTTGGAAGATTGCAAAAGAATTGGGAGTCCCTGTTCCCGAATCCAAATTAGTTTCTACCTATAGCCAATTCCAGGAATTAAAATATCAAATCCAATTTCCCCTAATAGCGAGGCCAATCTATTCAAAATTGATTAAAGGCAATAGCATCTTTGGTTTTGCTGTAAAAAAGATAGAAAATCTAAATGACCTTGACAATTTCATTCGTGAAAAAATAAACACAACTCCTGTGATGCTCCAAGAAGTATTAAATGGCCAGGGAGTTGGCTATAATTTTTTATCTAATGAGGGGAATATTTTAAATGCGTATGCACACGAAAGAATTAACGAAGAATGGGGTGGTGGTCAAAGCACGTTAAGAAAATCAATTCCGGTTAATAATTATAATTTAGAATCTTATTCCAGAAAGCTTATTAAAGCAATTAAATGGAGCGGCATTGCAATGATAGAGTATAAAATTTATAATAATAAACCATATTTAATTGAGATTAACGGTCGTCCATGGGGTTCCATGGAAGTAGGTATTAGGGCAGGAGTTGATTTGCTATCTGATATGGTAAAGGTATTTTTTGAAGAGAATGGAAGTTCTAGTGTTAATTTTAATTCGAATTTTAAAGAGGTTTTTGTTAGAAACTTTTACAATGAATTAAAATGGATTTTAAGAGCGAAATCATCCAAAAAATTTATTCAGTGGCTATTTAGTCTTAGAGTTCATTATCAGAAATTTTTTTTTATTGAAGATTCATTAATTTCAGATTTTCAGTTTCGTTTTTCTTTTATTTTTAATGATATTCAGTTGGTACTTAAAAATAAGTTTAGCACGAAGAAAAATATTTTCTCCTCTTTGTCAAGTTTGGGGGAAATTAGCTTGAAAGATATTGCATCAATTGCTTTTGTATGTAAGGGAAACATTAATCGCAGCGCTTTTGCTGCGGCTTATTTTAAAAAGCATTATGGCAAAGGGTTAAACGTAAAAAGCTATGGAACAAATAATGAGATTCAAAGAATGTGCTCCCTTAATGCGATAGCGGTTGCACGTGAGTTTGGAGTAGATTTAAACGATCATTTATCAAAAGTTATCTCTCCGAAGAAATTTGCCCAAATTGATAAAGTAATTATTATGGATGAGAAAAATTTACAGGATTTATTTAAATTAAATATCAAAGACAATAATAAAATTTGCAGAATAAGTAAATCCCCAATAAAAGATCCATATGGAAAGGATATTATGGAATTTCGCAAATGTTTTCGAGAAATTAAAAACTCAATTGATACTTTGCATAACACACCTTAATTAATCTTCATATATTCTAATAATGTATCAATCTGACAACCGATTGTAAATCTCTGTAAAAAATCTTCCTTTAATTTTTGAGGTGGTATCAATTTTAAATCTTTACGAATTAACATTTCAAATTTTTTATACAATTCTGATGAATTTTCTTTTTCAAAAATGTAACCATTCTGGCCATCTTGTATAATTTCAATTAATCCGCCTGCATTGCTGGATAATACTGTTGTACCGACGGCCAGAGATTCAATAACAACGTTGCCCAAACCTTCTATTTTAGAAGGAATGATACAAAACAATGCACCTGAAATTAATTCTAAAATTTCTTCATTTTTCAAATGCCCTGTAACAATCACATTCTTGTCGAGTTTATTAAGAGTAATGAATTCTAAAATATTTTTCTCCATGCTGCCAAAACCGGCAATTAGAATTGTAAGATTATATTTAATGACCAGATTCGCTGCGGAATTGAGAAAAAATAAATGACCTTTTACGGGATGTAGTCTTCCGGGAATAATTATATAAGACTTATCATAAATACCATATCTATTAAAAAGCAGCTGTTGCCTTTCCAAGTTGAGTGATGGCGCTTTGATTGCATTATACAAAATGCTGCCGCGCGAAATCTTTTCATTGTCCTTTATATCAGTTTCTACTGCCTTTGATATAAATAGATGATGTTCGTTTTTATCGGATATTTTCGAAACAAAAAAGAAATGATAAAGCAGGCGTGTAATTGAATTCAGTGGAGCATTTAAATATTCGGTCGAGTGATGATAAGGCCAGATTTTGGCATTTATCTTGTGAAAAAATTTTAATATCCTTACCATTGCCATAGAGGGAGGAAGAATTGCTATTATGTGATTAGGATCGAAATTATTAATTTGTTTAGTAATCCTTTTAAAAGAGGAAATGAAACCAAAAACAGATTGGTAATTTATTGATCTTAGTGACTTAATATTATTTTTATAGAAAATTATTTCTTTTGCCAAATCTTCTTTCATTGTATCAACATCAGACAAAACAATGAATTGAATTAAGACCCCTCTGTTTACTAATTCGTTAGCTTGGACTATGGCCTGAATTTCTACGCCGCCTGTAAACAAATTCGGGATTATAAAAGTGATTCGCATATTTAGATTCTTTATTGGAAAGGAGGTGAGTGCCTATACATAGTTAAGTAATAACTTAGTTCATCTTATGTATTGTAATCTTCGTTTTAGGATTTCCCCCATACTCCTTCAACTCTTCTTTTTTCAAAAATATAATCTTTATGTTTTTTAAATTAGCCAACACCGTGACTATCAGCACCAGAAAGTAACTGATGAGGACAGACAAAGCAGCACCATCAGCATGGCCGTTCTTTATAAAAAAATAATTGTTTATCAAACTTATAAATATTGAAATAAGAGAAAGCACCAAAATCTTTTTCTTATGTTTTTTGTAAAACATAAATGTGTAAAAGAAATAGGTAATAGCCCAAAAAAAATATCCGGTAGCCAACAGGTAAAAATATTTTAACCCAGGGTAATAAATGCTGTTGATAAAATATTTGTACAAAAAAGGCGTAAGAACCACTACACAAACCAGAACAATAAAACAATTGGCCACATAAAAAATAAAATGCTTTCTTATCTGATCATAACGAATCTCGGCAGCAGAAAGAAATAAATATATTTTTGGCATTACATAATACAATAACGCTGAACTGCCAAGTGTTACGACTGCTGCAAATACTGCTGCATAACTATAAATACCCACTTCTCCATTATCAGCAAAATATGAAAGAAAAAATTTGTCAGAATAAAACAGGCAAAAAGTACTGCATTGAAGGATAATAATTGGAAAGCTGTAAAGTAGCTCCTGCCGGATATAAATCTTTTTAATTTTACCGAATAAATAATTCTTCTTTTTCAGATAAAAAAAAGCCACAAAAATCAAAACGGTATTTGCCACGATGATTCCCGTAACCCGGCCTTGCCATCCACTAAAAAAAACAACAACAAGTGTGAGAGAAATGCTGATTTCAATAAATAGCCGCAGCAAAGCCGCTTTCAGAAAAGTAACGGGCTCGTCATTGTTTCTGACAATAGTCAGAAATTGTTCATTACAAAAATTAAGAAAAGTTAAAACAGGAATTATAAGAACAAAACTGAGTGGAAAACCATAGGCATTTTTCAAATCCTGGCTGAAGAAAAAAAGTCCTCCAAACGCCAGAAACATAATACACACAGGCATTACAAAGCCTGTGGTAAAAAAATCTTTAAATTCATTGCTCTGCAATTTGAAAAAATCAACACTGGTAGATTGTACGATTCCCAGCGACAGGAAAGGCATCAAAATAAACACAGAACTGGTGAGTAAACTGAGTAAGCCATTTTCATGGACGGTTAAATATTTTGGATTAGAATAAATAAAAAGCAATAAAAAAGAAGTCCCCTTTATAAAAAAATTTGAAAAGGTATAAATGCCTGCTGTTTTATATGCCGGGCTATTAATCAGTGAATAAACTTTTTGAATCATTCTAAATCGAAATAGATAAATACTGAATTATGGATTTGCAGTAAACAAACAAATAATCTCCTTTTTATTCTTAACGCTAATAACTGATGTGAGATTGTGGTGATAAACCGGAAAATTTACGCAATTCGCATGTTGGAATTGGATTCCTGATTTTGTGATAACGTCTGAAGACTTTAAATCTTGTATTCTTAAATTCAATCATTTATACTTGCGGTTTATCAACATTCTTTTCCCGGATTTCGGAAGTGCCATCTCTGTAAAATAAATCTTCCTCGTCATCGTTTTATTAATAACCAATAACCTAATGTAGTATGTATAAGAATTTGACTATTGGATATGTTCCTTACGCTTCAGATCTGTCACATCCCGACGACCGTCGGAGGTTTCCACACTTTGCTGCCAGAAACGGGATCCAGTATGAAATTGCAGATGCTGATAAATTTTATGACATTGTACTATTGCCAGCCCCGGCAAATCTTAGCAAATGGTTATTATATAAAAAAAGAAATCCACGAGCGAAGTTCATTTTTGAAATGGTAGATAGCCTGATCTACCAATCCGATACTTTTAATAAGCTTTTTAAAGGAATTGGCCGGTTTGTAATGGGAAAAGAAACATTGCCCTATGCCGACCATAAAAATCTTTTAATAAAATGGCTGCAAACTGCTGATATGGT
>JBIQMJ010000286.1:0-6098 GCA_044463445.1 Segetibacter koreensis | reverse complement strand
CAGGAAAAATTAAAAGAAGTACAAAACAAAAATTCCTTTTTTTTGTTGCTTTACTGGTCTCTTAATTATTCCGGCAAGGAACATTGCGTTAATATGATAGCATTTATATTTTAGGGTAGGCCACATAGCCTCCATTTCTGGTGCGGCCATGAAGGATAGTCCCATCCATTTTTTTGGCTTCAGAATAAACAGTTTCCGGCCACGCTACATAACCCTGGCGAGGGTTTTCGGGTTGATCATTTCCTTTAAAATCACTGCTTTTTATGTCATCATTATCTTTTCCGGAAGGTGGCAATTTTAATTTGCCGGCCAATACTGCGGTTCCAAATCCTAAAATTCCTATCAGGGTAAATGACCAGCGAAGGCTTATCGCCTGTGCAATAAAACCAATAACCGGGGGGCCAATAAGAAATCCGAGGAAGCCAATTGTAGAAACAGAAGCGAGGGCCGTGCCGGGAGACATGGTTTTTGATTTGCCGGCCAATCCGTACACAATGGGCACTACAGAAGAAACGCCAAATCCTACCAGCAAAAATCCCAGGGTGGCAGTAATAATGTTGGGGAAAAGCACAGACAATAAAAGGCCGGAGGTTATCATCGCACCACTTATCTGCAACATGTTCTTAATCCCCAGTTTGGTTACGAGCCAGTCGCCCAAAAACCTACCAAGCGCCATCATAGCAGTAAAAGCCACATAACCGAGTGTTATCATTGAAGCCGGGGCTTCTACAATATTTTTAAAATACACACCGCTCCAGTCCGCCATCGCTCCTTCACATAAAAGAGTACAAAAGGCAATTAATCCCAATAGAAGAATGGCTTTATCCGGTTTTACAAAAAGCTTTTGAGGCTGATCATTACCGGTATCTTTGGGTAAAGTTTTTTTGAAAAAAAGCAATAGAAGAACTGCTGCCAGCGCGGCCACTATAGTAAAGTGAATGAATGGTGACAGGCCCTGAGAAACAAATAAAGTACCGATGAGCGCGCCGCTAAAACCTGCCAGGCTCCATAATCCATGAAAGGAAGCCATTACTGATCTCCCGTATAGACTTTCTACACCCACTGCCTGGGTGTTCATGGCAATATTTAAAAGATTGCCTAATACCCCAAAAAGAAAAAGAGCGATTGATAAATACGCCACTGAGCTGGCGGAAGCCAGCAACAATAATATGGCAGGATAAAATAAAGCTCCGGTTATCATCATTGGCCTGCTTCCATAGCGGGAAACCAGCCAGCCAGACAAAGGAAGACTCATCATCAAACCGGCAGGAAGTGAAAATAAAACGCCACCCAGTCCTGCATCGCTTAAATGCAATTTGGCTTGTATTGCCGGAATACGGCTGGCCCACGTAGCAAACGTAAGCCCTGCTATAAAAAAGAATACGCTCGTGGCGATCCGGTATCGCCGCAAGGGGTTATCCTTTTTAAAAAAAGTATCGTTCAATGGATCGGTTTTATAGAGGGTAGTCCAAAAATGCCCTCTTTTAACCAAATTTATATTTTCTAAGTTCATATTTTTAATTTTTGTTGGATAAGTCCGATAAAGACTTAATCAATTTTTCTATAGGTTTAGACAAAATTAGAACCAATATATGCCGGATGATAATCAATTTATATTCTTTAAGAGGATGCTTATCGTGTGAAAAAATTGTGAAACCCCTTACTGGCAAAGGATCTCATTCAATTACAGTTATGATGTCCAATGAGAGCTTTCTGAGAGCCGGATGGTGGTCTTCTTACGTAAATAAGCCATAGTGTCATATCAATTAGCTGATAAAACCAAAATAAAAAAAGGTATTATTTGTGTCTTTACTCCTAAATGAACTTTTCAGTGGCGGTATGCCTCCTTAAAAAAGTATTATAGCTTAAAATAAAGGGTTTAATTTTACCATCCTGAATTCAAAAAAAGGGTATCATGAGAGATGAATTTTTGAAAGAGCTGTATTTAAAACAGCAGCAAAAGGAACAAGTTCCTTCAAATAAAGTAATAGCAGACTGGGCTTCCAGGCTGATTTGTATTTTATACCCCGAGATGTCTAAATGCAGTTTCCCCACTTTGGATGCCATTGTCGAACAGTTATCAGCGCTCCAAAAAGAGCTTAAAAAGATTTTAGACGCCACCAAAGCATGCACAGAATGTGACCATGAAAAGGTAAGTAAAGATTTTTTTAACCAATTGCCGGAATTATTCAGAATATTAAATACAGATATTGAAGCCATACACCAGGGCGATCCTGCTGCTAAAAATGAATTTGAGGTCATTCGTGCTTACCCGGGATTTTTTGCGCTTTGCTTTTACCGTATCGCCCACGCTCTTCATAAAATGGAAGTAGCCCTTATTCCCCGGATTCTTACCGAATACGCACATAGTAAAACCGGGATTGACATTCATCCGGCTGCAGAAATAGGAGAATATTTTATGATTGATCATGGAACAGGAATAGTGATCGGGGAAACATCAGTGATAGGGAAAAATGTAAAAATGTACCAGGGTGTCACCCTGGGAGGATTGAGTATTGATAAGAGTATGGCGCGGCAGAAAAGACACCCAAACATCGAAGACAATGTAGTTATTTATTCCAACGCCACTATTCTCGGAGGAGATACGCTTATCGGAGAAGGATCTGTTATCGGGGGGAATGTCTGGCTTACGGAATCGGTTCCTCCGGGTTCTTTGGTGGTACAGGTGCCGCAGATCACCATCGTTGAAAATAAATTTGTAACCAACAATGTATAATCACAATACCCCATAATCAATGGCCACCATTTTAGAAACAGTAGGAAATACCCCTTTAGTCGAACTTCAACATCTCAACCCCAACCCCAGCGTAAAAATTTTTGCCAAACTGGAAGGAAATAATCCCGGAGGAAGTGTAAAAGACAGGCCAGCGCTGAATATGATACAATGTGCTCTTGAACGTGGAGAAATAACTGCCAAAACCAGGCTTATAGAAGCTACAAGCGGGAATACCGGAATCGCGCTGGCGCTTATGGCAAGTTTGTACGATCTCCCCATAGAGCTGGTAATGCCCAAAAATTCTACCCGTGAAAGAGTGCTTACCATGGAAGCCTATGGCGCTAAGGTAATATTGCTGGAAACTATTGAAGAATGCCGCGATTATGCGGAAAAAAAGGGGTTAGAAGAAGGATATTTTCTGCTGAACCAATTTGCCAATCCCGATAATTCGGACGCCCATTTCAAAAGTACCGGGCCTGAAATATGGAAAGATACCCACCACGAGATCACTCATTTCGTAAGCGCTATGGGCACAACCGGCACCATCATGGGATGTTCGGAATATTTAAAATCCCAAAATCCTGATATTCAAATTGTGGGTTGCCAGCCAACGGAAGGATCTTCCATTCCCGGGATCAGAAGATGGCCCGCTGAATATGTTCCTAAGATTTTTGATCCCGCCAAAGTGGACCGTGTGATGGACGTTTCGCAGGAAGAAGCGGAAGAAACCTGCAGGCAACTTGCCAAAAAGGAAGGAATTTTTGCCGGCGCAAGCAGTGGCGGCGCAGCAGCAGCGGCGCTGCGTCTGGGCAAAGAATTAAATAAAGGAACAATTGTATTTATTGTTTGCGATCGCGGTGACCGTTACTTAAGCAGTGGCTTATTCGACTGAAATAAAATTATTTAACATGTAAAACCTTCTCTCCTGTATTGGTTCCAATTCTAAAAAATTCCACCTCTCTTAACAGCAAATTTTTGGGTCAAAAGACAAAAGCCGGAGAGGACCCCGGCTTTTTGAATATTAATTTAAGAAACTTAAGCTATTTCAACTTCAGCGCCTGCCTCAGTCAATTTATTTTTAATTTCTTCTGAAGTAGCTTTATCTACACCTTCTTTAATAGGTTTCGGAGCAGTATCTACTAATTCTTTCGCTTCTTTCAAGCCAAGACCTGTAAGTTCTTTCACGATTTTTACAATACCCAGTTTGTTAGCGCCGGGAGCTTTCAAAATCACATTGAAAGAGGTTTTTTCTTCTGCTGCTGCGCCTGCGCCACCGCCTTCGGCTGGTGCTGCTACCGCTGCTGCTGCTGGTTCGATACCGTATTCTGTTTTTAAGAATTCAGCTAATTCCTGAACTTCTTTTACTGTTAAGCCTACTAAACTTTCGGCTAATGATTTTACGTCTGCCATGATTGTTTGTTTTATTTCCACCTTCTTTCCATTTTAGGTCCGGTGGATGGGTTTTTAAAAAATTTTATTTAATTAATTAGCTGATTCGATCAGCTAATGAAATCCATTTTATTCAGCTGCTTTTTCCTGATTGTCAGAAGAAGGCTTTTCTGCTTCCGCTTTAGGAGCTTCTGTTGCTACAGCTTTTGCTTCAGGAGCCGCTGGTTCTGCTTGTGCTTCCGGAGCCACTTCAGCTTTTGCAGTTACTTCACCTTCAGGCCTGTTTTGTAAAGCACCGATCACTCTTTGAATTGGCGACATCAGCAAGCCGATCACTTCACCGATCAATTCATTCTTGGTCTTAATCTTGGTAAGATTCACCAATTGATTGTCTCCTACAAAAATATCACCGTTCAAAAATGCTGCTTTCAATACCGGTTTGTCACCGTTTTGAGATTTACGGAAACTGCTGATGATAACAGCCGGATCTTTTGGGCTTTCGCTAAACATCAAAGCGGTAACCTGTTGCAATGAATTATAAACGCCTGAATACTTTTCGTTATCAAGGCTTTCCAATGCTTTTTTGATAAGCGTGTTTTTTGCCACTTTCATCTCCACGTTTTTATCAAAACAATGGCGGCGAAGATTGGTAACCTGCGCTACTGAAAGGCTTTCTGTATCTGTAATATAGAAATTAGAATACTGAGAAAATTTGCTTTTCAAAGCTTCTATTACTTCCTGTTTTTGTTCTTTGTTCATACTGTTTAATTTGTTGCTTTTAAGTAAAAAGCAAATAAGTTATTTAGATCTGTACTGATTTTGTGTCAATCGCAATGCCGGGACTCATGGTGCTGGCCATGCTCAGGCCTTTTAAATAAATCCCTTTTGAAGTAGCGGGTTTTAACCGGATGATAGCGTTGATCAGTTCCTGGCTGTTGGCAGCGATTTTTTCGGGAGAAAAACTCACTCTTCCAATAGAAGCATGAACGATTCCTACTTTATCTACTTTAAAAGCAATCTTTCCGCCTTTTACATCATTAACTGCAGCGGCCACATCATTGGTAACGGTCCCGGTTTTAGGGTTTGGCATCAGGTTTCTTGGTCCCAATACTTTACCCAAACGACCGATTTTAGGCATCACAGATGGAGTGGCGATAATTACATCTACATCAGTCCAGCCGCCTTCGATTTTTGAAATATATTCATCAAGGCCGACGAAATCAGCGCCTGCATCTTTTGCAGCCTGCTCTTTGTCGGGAGTGCAAAGCACCAATACTTTTTTGGTTTTGCCAGTTCCGTGAGGAAGCGAAACCGTTCCACGGACGGCCTGGTCAGCTTTTTTAGGATCTACGCCGAGACGAATATGCAGATCTACAGAACTATCAAATTTGGTAGTATTTATTTCTTTCACCAGCGCGGATGCTTCTTTGAGTGAATAAGCTTTATCGGCATCAACTTTAGCGTTGGCTTCTTTTCTTTTTTTAGTAATCATTTTTTCAAAAGTTTCCCCGATGGCTATCGGGATCGTTTACAATTTAATTTTCCCACGGGGCATTTCCTTCAACAGTAAGGCCCATGCTGCGGGCGGTACCTGCTACCATTTTCATGGCGCTGTTGAGGCTGAAAGCGTTAAGGTCTGCCATTTTATCTTTGGCAATTTCTTCTACCTGTGCCCACGAAACTTTTCCTACTTTATTCCTGTTAGGTTCTTTGCTGCCAGACTTTATTTTAGCGGCATCCATTAACTGAACAGCAGCGGGTGGGGTTTTAATGATAAAATCGAAAGATTTATCGCCATAAACTGTAATGAGAACGGGAAGAACTTTCCCTTGTTTGTCCTGGGTTCTTGCGTTGAATTGTTTGCAGAACTCCATGATGTTGATACCTTTTGAACCGAGCGCCGGGCCGATTGGCGGTGCCGGATTGGCTTGTCCTCCTTTGCATTGGAGCTTGACATAGCCTGTGATTTCTT
>JBIQMJ010000285.1:0-6165 GCA_044463445.1 Segetibacter koreensis | reverse complement strand
GGCTATCTATCATAAAGAATATCCTGAAAAATTATCATTCTCCTTTTTTCTGAAAGACACCATTCCTCAACCAAGTTCATTAATTAAACGTAGTTTATTTAAGGTGGTGGGATCATTCAATGAGAACTTAAGAACCACATCCGACTGGGAATTCTTTTTGAATGCGATATGTAAGTTCAATGCAACCTATAAATATGTTCCGCTTCCCATTACTGTTTTTAATACCGAAGGTATTTCACAACAAAAGGAAAACTGGGAGTGGATATTAAGGGATAAGCAGGAGGTTTTAAAAAATAATTATGCTGCATTTATGGATGATTACAAGACGTCGGATGAAAATAGCCAGGAGCTGGCCTATTGCCGGCAGCGTTTAAAGAATATTGAGAATTCAAGATCATGGAAACTGAGGAATTTCTTAGCCGGTCTCAGCATTATAAAGTTCCTGAAAAAACAATTGCAGTAACAACAGTTAATGGAAGAATTGAATCCTTTAGTTTCCGTGATCATTCCCGCCTATAACCGGGTTAAATTTATCGGCGAGACTTTGCAGTCGCTCAAAGATCAAACTTATCGGCATTGGGAAGCAATAGTAACAGATGATGGATCAACGGATGGGACCTGGGAATTGATTGAAAATATTGCTGAATCAGAAAAAAGAATAAAATTATTTAAAAGAGACCGCGAACCAAAAGGGGCACCCACCTGCAGGAATATTGGGATTGAACAATCAAAGGGCGAATACCTGGTATTTTTGGATTCCGATGATCTCCTGGCTGATTTCTGTATCGAAAAAAGAGTTTCCCTGTTTCAAAAATATCCTGATGAAGATTTTCTCGTTTTCCAGTCTCTCCTTTTTGAAAAAGAGCCTTTTGATAAAAATCTTTTATGGAATATAGATAGCACAGAAGATGATTTACAACGTTTTTTAAGAACTGATGCATTATGGGCTACCTGTGGCCCGATTTACAAGAAAGAAGTTATATCCGAAATAGGTGGTTTCCGGGAAGGATTGCCTTTCTACCAGGATTTTGACCTGCACCTTCGTTTTTTATTTCTAAAAAAGAAATACAGAAAGTTCTTAAATCTTCAACCGGATTGCTTTAAGAGGCACCATTTTAATAATAGTGTCAGCAATTCAATACCATTTACGAGTGACGTAAAAATATTACAAGAAAGAATAGACTTTTATTTTAAGCAATTGGAATTTATAAAGAAGAAGAATATCAAATTAACAGAAGGGCAAGCAGACACGATCTGGGGCACATTGTTTTTTTTCTGTAATCGGTTTTCTATTGAGCATGAGAGCAGGAAACAGTTTTATGCCAACTGGAGGAAAGCCGGAAAGTTATTACAAGTAAATCGTTTTAAATATGCAATGACATTTATGGTACCTGTACTAACTGGTTTGCAAAAGCGCTCAAAATATTTTATAAAAATAAAGAGTTTATACCTGTCTGTTTTTAAAAAATATATTGCAGATGAAAATGTGATCTTTAATTCTTCCATGTACAAAATCAGCAATAGTCAGCAATATGGAAGCTAATATTATCCGCCCCATTGCGCTTTATCTTCCGCAATTTCATCCCATACCTGAAAATGATCAATGGTGGGGAAAAGGATTTACAGAATGGACAAACGTTGCCAAAGCCAAACCTTTATTTAAAGGCCACTGGCAACCACGTTTGCCGGCTGACCTTGGTTTTTACGATCTGCGTGTACCGGAGGTAAGAGAGGCGCAAGCCCAATTGGCAAAGGAATATGGTATCTACGGATTTTGTTATTGGCATTATTGGTTTGCAGGCAAGCGCATTCTTGAAAGGCCCTTCACAGAAGTTGTGGAAAGTGGCAAACCTGATTTTCCGTTTTGCGTGGCCTGGGCCAATCAGACATGGGAGGGGAAATGGCACGGATTATCCAATGATAAAATTCTTATACAACAAACCTATCCTGGCAAGGATGATTACACAGCGCATTTTTATTCTTTGTTGCCTGCGTTTCAGGATAAAAGATACATTGAAGTACGAGGTAAAAAACTAGTGTTTATATTTCAACCGGAAGATATTCCTAACCCAAAAGAGTTTGTTGCGATTTGGCAAGAGTTAGCTATTATAGAAGGCTTAAAAGGAATTCATTTTGTTGGAATGCAGATGGAGCAGGACCAGGATCCCGAAAAATTAAGTTACGATGCAAAAGTTCATAAAGGAATTTATTTGGATCAGTTCAAAGTGTTTTTGCCGCGGGAAAGGAGAATAAGGAAATATTTGCACCCCCGTTTATGGCCGCTGGTAAAAAGTAAAAAAAAATTACCCCGGATTATTTCTTATAAAGAATACGTAAAACACTTTCCGGAATATTCATTGGCAGAAAATGAATACCCGTGGATTTTTACTGACTGGGATAATACACCCAGAGCAGGTACTGACGGGTGGCTATTTGACAATGCTTCACCTGAACTTTTCGGTGAACTTTGCAATCGTGCTTTCCAGGCTACCCAGAATAAAGCGGATGAGGAAAAGATAGTTATAGTGAAATCATGGAACGAATGGGCTGAAGGAAATTATTTAGAACCTGACAATAAAACAGGTAACGCATATCTGGAACGATTTAAAAAATCATTGGATTCTTATACACTTTCCAATACGGTAGTATCTAATCTTCATGACAGATAAAAAATTAGTATCAATTATTGTCCCGTGTTATAATTATGCCCGATATCTTCCGGAGGCTCTGGATAGTGTTCTTGCACAAACTTATGAAGATTGGGAATGCATTATTATAAACGATGGTTCTGTGGATAACACTGAACAAGTCGCCTTAGAATATTGTCGCAAGGATGTAAGGTTTAAATATTTTTATAAAGAGAATGGCGGTCATTCCTCTGCAAGAAATTTTGGGATAACCAACTCCCTGGGCAAATACATTTTACCATTGGATGCCGATGATAAGATAAGTAAGGATTATTTGAAAGAAGCAATACAAGTTATAGAAAATAAAGAAGGTGTAAAATTGGTAACAGGACAAGTGCAGCAATTTGGGGATGTGCATGAAAAACTCGTAATGCCGGCTTACACTCTACGAAGCTATCTGATAGTGAATTATATTTCTATTAGCAGTTTATTTAGAAGGAGTGATTATAATGCAGCTAATGGTTTTGATGAAAAAATGCTTGGTTTTGAAGACTGGGATCTATTTATAAAGATTCTAAAAAATGGTGGAGAAGTGGTAGAACTTCCCTTTTGTTGTTTGTTTTATAGAAAAAAGAATGATTCCATGTTTCAAAACGTATTGAATAACAAAGCGGTTATTTTTAAAGACCTTTTACAATTATATAATAACAATGCAGATGTTTATGCTAAATATTTTGATAATCCTGTTTATTTGATACAAGAAAATGTAAAGATGGATCGCGTGATTAAAGCCTACCAGCAATCAAGAACTTACAGAATGGGATTGAAAATTAGAAGTTTAAAAAATTGGTTTATAAGCAAATGAGTAAACAGCAAAGTCCTCTTATATCTGTTATAATACCATGTTATAATGTTTCAGACTTTGTTGAGAAGGCTATCAATTCAATTTTATGTCAAACTTATAATAATTTAGAAATATGGATAATAGATGATGGCTCTACTGATGATACATTGAAAAAAATTAATGCAATAAAGGATAAACGGATTAAAGTAGCGACGTTTGTAGAAAATACTCAGAAAATTGGGGCTGTCAATGAGGTTTTGAAAAAAGTGAATGGCAATTTTATTGCATTTCAGGATGCAGATGATTGGAGCGAGCCGGACCGGATAAAAATGCAGTTACAGCAGTTCACAATCGACCCTGATTTAGGAATTTGTTTTACTGGTTACAATTATATTGGTACGAAAAATTTTCTTCCGGGAAAGATTTCGTTGACCAATGAGGAATTAAGAAATGAATTTCTTAATTATACTCATAAAAGGTTTATGGAATCATCACCGACCATTTGTGCCACAATGATGATTTCAAGAGCAGCCTTAGATGCAACATGTGGTTATCATCCTTATTTTGTCGGCCGGGTTGCAGAAGATATTCATTGGGTTTACCGGATATTAAAAGATTTTAAAGGAATTACGGTTAATAAGGTTTTGTACAATTACAGCTTTAGAAATGGTTCTTTTTCCCAGATCCAGGGAGAGGGCAGTAATGCCAAATATGCTTACTCATGGCAACTTCTTTCAAAATTAATTTATAAGGATATTCATGAAGGGATTGATGTACTGTTGCCTGAAAACAAGGATCTATTAATTAATCTGGAGTTGGAGTCTTGCGAAGATGCTTTGTTGGAAACTATTCAGCTTCTGAATCAGACTAAGAATGCATATGAAAAAAGCTTTAGTTTCAATTTGGGTAAATTAATTTTGACCCCCTATAGGATTATAAAAAGATTTAATAAATAAGACATTTTTTTAATAAAATTCCACTTGCAAGAAACAGGTAAAATCATTTTGATCCCAACAAGCGGATTGGCAAATCGGCTAAGAATAATAGCCAGTACTATAAAACTAGGGAAGGAGTCGGGGAAAAATATTATAGTTTATTGGGATAGGAATGATTGTTTATGTGCTGATTTTTACGAACTTTTCGAGGATATTTCAAGCATTTCTATTATGAAAATTCCGTTGAAATACAAAGTCTGGATAAAAATGACTCAATACTCTTCAAGGCTAGGCGGCTTTGACAAGTGGTATTTAAGGCTTTTTAATTTTGATTTCATTTTTTTAGATAGTATGGCTAAACAGGTATGGCACAATAAAATGAATTTGCCAGAGGAAGTAAAAAAAGCGCAGAAAATTTTGATTTGCAGTGGGCAGGAAATCAATTATTTTGAATTAGATGATTATAAATTATTTGTTCCAAAAAATAGTTTAGGAAAAAGGATAGAGGATATTGCGAGAAAATTTGCAGTTCATACAATTGGTATCCATATTAGAGGTACTGATAATAAGGAATCTAATAGATATAGCCCCCTGGCTGTCTTTATAAAGAAAATGAAAGATGAAATTGGCGCTAATTCCATAGTTACATTTTTTGTTGCTACTGATGAAGAGGGATACCAAGAAATTTTATTAAAAGAATTTGGCAGTAAAAGAATATTTTTCCAGGACAAAGTGTTTGGTCGAAATATTATAGAGGGTATTAATGGCGCAGTTATAGATTTGTTTTGCTTATCCCGGACTTCTAAAATATATGGTTCCTACTTTAGTTCTTATTCTCAGATAGCAGCACGCATTGGAAATGTTCCTCTTGAAATATTAAAAGAGGATGAAAATTAATAAGCCATTACCATTTTACTGACCTACTTATATTTACCTAAGAAGAACAGAGAATTTATAGTATATTTCGCTATCTTCCTGGCACAAAAGTCTAACTTTTTAAATTAACTCGTCTTAGCCCAAAGAAAGTTGGAGTATATTAGGAACTCAAGCCCAATTTTATAAACGTTTCAAGAATAATCTTTGAAAAATTTAAAAATAAATTTCAGTAAAAAGTGGCAACAATTTGAAAACCATCATAACCAGTTTACAGATTTATTATCAAAAAGATATAATTTGATTATTTCAGATGATCCGGATTTTTATTTTTTTACTCATTCCTTTTATGATAATGAAATAAAGGATTATTTAGAATACAAATGTCATAGGATATTTTTTGGATATGAGAATGTTAGAGCAAACTGGAAAATTTGTGATTATGTATTGGATTCGGATTTTAATAAGGATAACCCAAGACATAAACGGTATCCGCTCTGGGCGCGATATGATTTGAAAAAACTAATTATTCCTAAAAATTTAGAAAATTATCAAAGAGAAAGAAAATTCTGCTGTATGCTGATATCCAATCCTAATGCTCCTGAACGCATTGATTTTTTTCATAAACTTTCAAAATATAAAAAAGTAGATTCAGGTGGCAGATATTTAAATAATATCGGGTATCCAGTACAAAATAAGCAGGAATTCATTAAAGATTACAAATTCGTCATTTCTTTTGAAAATTCCTCTTATCCAGGTTATGCTACCGAAAAGATTGTACAACCTATGCTTGAGAATTGTATGCCCATCTATTGGGGAGATCCCACTATACAAAAAGACTTTAACACAAAAAGCTTTATCAATATAAATGATTTTAATTCTTTTG
>JBIQMJ010000284.1:0-6169 GCA_044463445.1 Segetibacter koreensis | reverse complement strand
CTTCACACCCCCTTCAACTCTACCATCATATTTTTCCTTCTCTTATAAGCCCTCAGATACTCCTACACCAACTGCTCTACGACTTCTTTTCCGCCTCCATAATTTTTCATCTTTTTGAGCACTCTTGTCAAATTTCTTTAAGCCTGCTGATCGCTAATCATCGCCCGGTCCTCTACTACTGATGCCAGGCAATTTTGCAGCCTTCCCCCAGCATTCTTGCAAATCTCAAGAAGGCCATTCCTCGTTTTATGTTCCAATGACAGCTTTAAGTGCATTTCAAATCCGATGCCTTCGGCCTTCTCACCCACAAACCTACCTCCCTCAAGTGTCAATTTTTGTCCTTCCCTTCAAAAGTTTTTCTACTCTGCCTTTTAAATATTTTTTAAATCCTGCCGGTTTAATGATTTCAATTTCATCTATCAACCCCAGTACAAATCTTCCGACACCATGATAACTGGCAACGGGTATTTTCAAATGATAACTTTTGTTTTCCGGTTTGATATATTCCGCCGCAAGCGGATATTCTTCTATCAATAAATTATATGCCTTTAAAGAAAGACACAACTCTACTCTGCCGATTGGCCTTCTCGCCGATACACGGAAAACATCGGTAAAGGGCTTCTCATGTTTTTCTTCGTACCGCCAGCCAAAGGGCAATAACGACACCGACTGCATCCGTGCTATTTTAAATTGTTTGCACGAATTGCTTTTTGGATCATAGCACCAAATAGCACGATAATCCGGCAAAAAATCAAACACTTCTACCTGGCGGTCGTGAATGCTGTTGCTGTTGGAAGAACGGTAGGCCGAAAGTTGTACCTGTTTTTTCTGATCAATGGAATCACGGATCACATGCACTTTGGTGAGGTCGTCGGTTTGTCTTAATTGCTCCAGGGCCCTGAGGTCATAAAAGGCGTTTAGTTTTCTCACGAGTCTTTCCTTTACCGGGGAGTCTCCTTCTATCAATGAAAGAGTTTGGTAAAGTATAGAAATTTCTTCTTCGGAAAAATGCAATAAATTTTTCAGGCTTTTGTTGGTTGACCTGTCTGTCTGCAATCGATAGCCTTTTATCCGGTCTAATAAAAAACCGGAATGTTCAATAAGAGTGAGATCACGATGCAAATTTCTGGCCGACATGCCAAACCTGCTTTTTAATTCCTGCATTGAATATCTTTTGCCGCCGGAAAGCATCATCAGCAACCGAAGAATCCTTTTTGTGCGTGTATCTTCCATGATCCATTCATTTATTTAATGATCTCTACACATCCCATTCCCTGCGCATTGTATAAACCCAGGCCTGCGCCCAGAGCAATGTTTAGCAGCTTTCCGGTAGCGATCACTTCTATTCTGAATTTTTTAAAACCCCTTATTTTTGTTTGCTCAATGGTGCCGGCCTTGATAGTTACCAGCCTGCTCTGGGGTGGATTTGAAAACAATAAAACCTTTAATTGTACCTGGCTTTTCATTTTTTCCAGTGTGGCCTCATCCGCCCGATAGATGGCTTTATATTTTTGAAGCCAGTTATAGATAAGACTTTCAGCAAATTCAGGATCATGCGGATCGAGGTAAGTGTAAATGCCTTTTTCATTTTTGATGCCGGCTACCACAGGCGACATGGGTTGCAAAATAATTTTCTGATAAGCCTGCGCATTCAATTTTTCCGCCACAACTTCTACCTGTGAAACCTGGAAATGAACTCTTGATATTTGATCACCTATCTGGATTTCCTGATTCATAAACAACCCTTTGATAAAATTTTCAGCAGCATCGGGAAGATAAAAGCAAATGTTCAGCGTTGCTTTATCCGTGAGCAGTTGCATTCTGTCGCCACACATCTTAAAAGGTGTGATCATATCCGAAAAAGTAAACAGTTTAAAGCTCTTAAAGCCTTGCCCATAGCCGGTATCATGCAGAAAATTGGCAAAATCAGCATTGGCATTTTGTAAGATGTGATATATTACCGCAGATAAAGGATACTGGTAATTTACCGGTAGCAAGGCAGGTAGTTTTTTACATTCTAATGTTAATTGGAATCTCAAACTGTTAGTTTTGTAATTAACAAACTATTAAGCTACAATATAATAAAATTTGTTTGCTAAAATTAAATTTTTTCTATTACTAATTTCAAGTTTTAATTAAAATTTGATTAGATTCATCCAATTATGGCTGAATTTCCGGCTTTATGAGAGAAGAGAGATTACGGCTTGTTGACAATAAAATAAAAATAACAGTCTTTGTTCTTCTTAAAATAACGGATTTGTAAAAAATGTAATCATCTATTTCTTCTTAAAATTATCGAGCAGTATCTTCGCTTCCCAACAAAGCTGTAAATACTTTTTCTAATTTGGCTTTTGTGAATTTCATAGAATTCGTTTTGACAATTCAATAAATACTGATGCAATATCTTCTTCATCAGGTATTGGCCGATAGGCTAATGCTGATAGTTCCGTTTTATACAGGCTTTTCAATTGTTTCCAGATTGTTGGAAAATCAGAAATCAAAGGTGACTCCGCAACTGGTTTGATTTTCCAGCCATTAGGTTCTTCAAACATTTCTTTATCATGTTTCAGGATGATATCAAATTGTTTCTTAAATGCATCTGATACTACAAATGCTGCACCTTCAGGGTTGTTCATTAAAAAATACAAATCATAAAAGTGTCTTATTTTTCCTGATATACTTGCAACCGGATTTTTATCAAAAGAGAAGCGTATGAGTGAAATTAATTTTTCTAATAACGTTTGTTCTTTGCTCAATATATTTACTTCAAAAGGTTGAAGATTATAACTATCAATGAATTGGTCATTTTTTGTTTGCATCAAAAAATCAAAAACAAAACTTTGTATGGTAAGCTGTTGAAACGGAAAAGGGTTGGCAAATGAATTCACTTCCACAATCAATTTATTATTTGCAGTATTTTTTTCTGTGCTTATATATTCAAAAACTGATTTTCTAAATCTTGAACCCTTACTGGTTACCTCAGCCATTTGTAATTCAGTTAAATCCCGGGTGATTTCTTTTTCGATAGCGCGAATAATGGTTTTTATTTCATTACCCGTATTAGTCTTGTCGTTTATAATGGCAATATCTACATCCTCTGAAAACCGTTCTATAAGATGGTATCCTTTTGATAGCGATGTTCCTCCTTTAAAAACAGCTTTGGTAACATATTTACTTTTTGCCAAACGGCTTAACACCAGCGTTATCCAGTAATCTTTCTCTACAAATTCAGGTTTAATATTCAAATGCGCAGATGTTGACCTTATGGATGCAGTAAACAGTTTTAAGTCCTGGTGCAGGGTCATACAATATTCCATTTTTCAGTGGTGGATAATACTTTTGATGCTCCTGGCAGTTTATAGCTGGTAATAGGATTTAATGATTTTAAAAGAGGGGCGGCAATTTTGCTTTGTTTGAATTGCTCTAACAAAGCGCCTAATAAAGCCCTTGTAGCAGGCGGATATTTTAAAGCCAAACGAACCATGGTATTTATATCATCTTGAGATTTCTTTTTCAGAATGGTCAGGATTTTGGTACCTGCTGACTGGATAGTCGAATCCGGTATTTTTTTAATATAGCGAATGGCATCCAGGATTTGCAACAAAGGAATATTTTCCTTCGTGATGGTATTCTTTTGTTTGATAAATGAAATGGTGTAGTATTCTCTTTTAAAGCCAGGGCGAATTTCGTTCTTGCCTATTTGTATGGTATTGCTCACCTGTGTGGTTAGTCCTAATTGATTGTAAATGCTGTAACCAGTGAGATAGCCTGTAATCTTTCCATTTTCTTCCAGTAAGTCTTTTACTATTTGCCCCTGTTTTGGCGGAAGGTTACCAAATGAAGTATTTTCGGGTTTATAGTATTTCCCCTTGGATAGTTTGGCAATTTTGCCGGATGCTACCATACGGTTCAGTGCTTTTATGACCGCTTCTTTCCGGCTCACCTGTATGTCAAAATCAGCATAAGTGAATACATACCCCTTAGGGAGCCTGTCTATGGCTGAGGCTATGTATTCAGTTGTTTTCATTCAATTTGTATAGTTCAAAGATAGTATTAATGTCCAGTTTATTAGCATAAAAACTGGACATTTTTATCATTATTGTAGAGAATCAGATCACTGTAAGGCCTTTAAATGAGAATAATGCTTTTTACTTCACTTACTGTTTTCATACTGGTCGAGAAAAAAGCCTTGCAGATATTCTTCTATCAATACTTCATCAGAAGGCTGATTGATAATCATACCAGGGTGATGAGTGTAACCTTAGTTTCCCAGCAACTCAGTAAATACTTCCTCTAATTGGTTTCTGTGAATTTCATTTAATTATTTCGTATCCAAAAACTTTCAATATCAGTACTTCAAATTTCTTTTTCCTTTTAGAAATAATGTTTTTTTCCAAACAACCCGACACCTCCAATTCCTATAATTACTGCTAATTCATTTATTTAAGATTTCAAATCCTCGGAAAGAGAATTCAAAATTTTGTAGGCAACTATTAAAATCGATACTAAAAGAATGAATATTATACATTATATAGATAAAAATATTCATTCTCTTTTTAAATTGGGTTTCGAAATTAAATAAACGTGATACTTCATCTCTGCAATGACGTATTTGCCTTTGCAGGAAGTACAGCCTTAAAAAATTCACGATACGCAATTTCATGATCACGGATATCCGCCAATTCGACTTTTCCATATCGGTCATGTTTTTAAAAGGAGAAACTACCACCTTCATGTAGAACACTGCTTCCAGTTGCTTCAGTGCATAACGTAATTTAAAACGCCGATGTTGCTGCTTCCAAGGTTGATGCCACCCTTCCCCGGATTATTACCCAGATTGTATTTTTTGCAGGCTGCTGCTGTTACCATTCATGCCGTGCCTGCTGCCATTATTGCTCTTCTTTCGATTCGTTTAGTATAAATGAATTGATAAAATGATTAGAAAATTGTTTCTAAATCTTACAACTCTTTATCATTTACGAAAGAAGATCGTTGTTGGATTTTATTTTTGAAAATTAAATTTTTGCCGCCGTCAGGTCTACTGACCAACAGCATACACAAGTAAGCTTACAGAACCATTTTCCTCAAACCATTCTATGGATATTTGAAGCACTGTCTTTAAGATTGGGCAAACTCATTTCAACAAAAATATTTTCGACATGACAGGAAGTATATTTGATACTTCGCTGCTATTTAAAATGAATTCTACCCGGATTGACTTGCCGTCCGCATCTGGTGCCTATGCGATACCTTTATTATATGGTGGAAAAGGGAATTTATACGTGAGGGTAAGAGGAGTAAATATCATGCCATCGAATAGCCGGGCTGACGGGCCGTGGTCAGGAGTAAAATTTCACCATTTTGACGGGCATAATGATAGCCTTAACTGGCAGGCTACTACCACATACGCGGAAGAAGGAAAATTTAAGACAGTTATTCAATATTATGACGGGACACTGCGGGCACGTCAAACCGTTACAAAAGACAATTCCACCAATACAACTGTTGTGGCAGAAACGATGTATGATGTGCAGGGCAGGCCTGCAATACAGGTTTTGCCTGCTCCCGGTATAGACAGCATAATAGCCTACAAGAAAAACCTGAATAAATTTAACGGACAAGCCGACAACGCCAATCCACTTGACTTTTTTGATTTCAACACAACCACACTTGGCAAGTATGCTACGACCCCAATGGATACCACCCGCGGTACCAATCTCTATTATAGCAGCACTAACGCGGCCTATAATAAAAATCTTCCGGCAGCAAATGGCTTTGCTTATGCTGTGACACGTTATACGCCTGATGCGACAGGAAGGGTCATGATCCAAAGCGGTGTGGGTGATTCAATGCAAATGAAATATAACCATGTTACCAAATATTATTATGGAACTCCCGCACAGGAAGAACTGGACGCATTATTTGGAACAGAGGTAGGCGATTATACCCATTACTTCAAAAATATGGTGCAGGACCCGAATGGCCAGATGAGCGTTAGCTATGTGGATATGCACGGAAGAACTATTGCAACCGCACTTGCAGGTCAATCCCCTGCATCAATGCAGGCATTAAACATTAGCGATACTGCCCAATATAAAAACCAGGCAGGTAAAATAATGACCCGCAACCTGCTTGATTCTAATTCCAATTCACTAAAAGTAAATTCTAT
>JBIQMJ010000283.1:0-6180 GCA_044463445.1 Segetibacter koreensis | reverse complement strand
GGTTTTCCTGATTTTTCATTATAAATAAATAAGAGAGGATGAACCGCATTTACCAGGTTCAGCACAGGTTTGTCAAGCAGGGAAGGAAGATTTCCGTTGTACTCAAGCGCCAGTTTTGCCTTGGCCCTTATGAAATCATATTCACCAATCAATTGGTGATACATGCTGAGTAATGGATGATAGGCACGCATCCTGGTGGTGAGTTTTTGCAGAATAAGATATACTTCTTTTCGTTCATCATTTTCCAGGCTGGCAATTTCATTATTCAGATGAGTAGTTTCTTCGGGTTCAATAAATGAGGTTCTTCTGCTGTCGCTTTCTCCATGCAAAATTCCTTTTACCATCCTTTTCTGCTCCGCAAAAACAGCCAGCACTTTCCGTCCGTTTATATAACTCTCTTCAATATCAGTAAGGTATCCGAGTTTATTGAGCTTGCTTACAATTCTTGCAAAAACCCTTTTCAGTTCGATTCTTTTTTTATACAAAGACATTCTGATTGCGCCGAGTTTTTCGGAAGCACTGTCCTTCACGATTCCTGTTTCATCAAGGATTTCGTCAATTAATGATTCGATATTTTTTTCAAAATAAGTCTGTTCAATAATCAAGGCCAGTGCAGGATATGTTTCTTTTCTATCCGTCGAAAACCACCTGAAAATTTGTTGGATGGCTACCGCAAGTTTTTTTATTTGAATAAATTGTTCGCCTGAAAGCACTGAAGATTCGATGCTTAATAATTTTAATTCTTTAGCAAGATTTAACACCGCATCATCAGGAAAATACAAATGATGCTGAAAAATCAGCTTGTATTCATATGCTTGTAAAAGTTCCGGTTCAATAAATCTTTTTTGAGTATGGATGCGCAATTCCTGTGCTTTTTGTTTTGCATATTCCGAACGGCAATAATGGGCAAGCAAATCTTTTATTTTTTCAAATTCCAACTGGTAAGTAGCAGATTCGGGAAAGAGTTTCATGAAATAAAGGCTCCTGTTTTTGTGAAGTAAAAGTAAGGTAAGTTTATCAGAGGTTTTCCCAGGTTTAACCATTTCAATACAATAGATTTTAAACCGGCAAAAAATTTTTTTATAAAAAAACTGAAAAAGCTTTTGTTTTTCTAAATTGTTAGCTATGTTTGTCTCCGTTTCCCCAATAATCTTTTGAATTCCTTAACGCTTACTTTCATACCTGATATCTGAGCCCTGGCTCTTGTATTTATTTGAATAAGCTCCAAATCCTTGCAGAATTAATTTCTGTATTACCAAAATATTCGCTCAACATCCTACGCAAGTGCCTTTGTAATCATTGCCTATAAATTCTAACAAAATTTATTAACGGTAAAAAATTACCACCTTCAAATTGACCAAATGAAAAAGAAATTTACAATGAGTGCTACCTTGCTCTTTATTACAGTTATGAGTTTTGGGCAATGTCCTGATTACTTTAAAAGAAACAATGGTAACGGGACCTGCGGTTCACAATCAGAAATCCGGATGTATTTTGCTTCATGCCCCGCTGAAGCGCCAATTATTGATTCAATCTATGTGTATGGCAGTAAAGCTGATGTTACGGTTGGCGCTCCATCAGATAAAAACTGTACTTCCAAAGGATATATCAGTTATTGTATCAGTGGCGATCTGCCACCGGCATCCTCCTTGCGGGTATATTTTAATTTCGACATAGATTCAGCCTGCAATGTTCCCAGCGGTGATCCTGCTCCTGGGCCTACTCCCGTGGTTTTAAGCAGCTTTAATGCTGAACGCGGAGGTAAAAATGCAGTGATTTTAACCTGGAAGACAGAACAGGAATTAAATTCCAGCAGGTATGAAATTCAAAGATCATTTAATAATATTGGTTTTGAAACTGTAGGAGTGGTAGCAAGTAAAAATTCAAATACCAGTATTGCTCAGTATTATTCTTTCACTGACAATTTAAACCCAGTGAATCAATCCAGTTTTTACCGGTTAAAAATGATCGATCTTGATAATTCATTTACTTATTCTTCTATTAAAGCAGTAAAGGGAAGTGGATTCCAAAGTGAAGTTTCAGTATTCCCTAACCCTTCAAAAGTTAACCAGTTGATCACTATTGATCAAATAAGCGAGCCATCCAGGATCAGCATTTTTGATTACACAGGGAGGTTAGTTCAACAAATATCTTCAACCGGCAATTCGGTTCAGATCAATAATTTAAAAATGGGAAATTACATAATGAAAATAACCGGAACACAATCAGGAAATACCGGTGTAAAAAAACTTTCTGTTATCAACTAAAATTTATTGTTATGCCTGGAAAGGGTTGCTTCAAAAAGGCAACCTTTTTTGTTGGACCCAAATAAAAAAATTGCTTTTTTATTGCTTTACTGAAGATCAGGCTGTTCTGTTCCGGGATTGTTACTATTCAAAACAAATTTCCATTCGCCATCTTTTTCTTTTTTCCAGATGTTCACATAGGTGCCTCTAAGCGTGGTATCCGGTAATTGCAATTCAAAACTGCCGTAAGTGTATCCCAGGTCTCCTGAAGAGGAAATGTCGGCATGCACCGGTTGCCAGGATAAGGTATAGGCTGTGTCATTTAGCAAACTGATATAATTTATTGCCTCTGCGCCTACCAGGGGCAAGTGATCGGGCCTTAACAATGTGCCTTCATCATCGATGTATTGTAGAAAAGCTTTTTTCATTCCCACCTGACGGCACATATCAGAAAAAGCCAGATCTGCATTCAGAATGTCATGCGTGGAAACAGATTTGCTGGTTTCTTTTTTTTCATTACACGAACTCATAATTATGCAGAAAAAAAATAAAAAGGTGCATTGAAAATATTTTTTTTTAAGCATACATGATGGATTTAAAAAAGGCGATAGTATTTTTCAATACCGTCGCCTGAGCACAGGAAATATCACCTGCATTGGTAAGGCTGTTACGCCTTTAGAATTATACATGCAATTTATCCTTTTTTGCTAACAATTCCTCCACTGTTTCCTGATACATTTCGTCGGGAATACAACAATCCACCGGGCATACGGCTGCGCATTGCGGTTCTTCGTGAAAACCCTGGCATTCCGTGCATTTGTCGGGAACTATATAATAAATATCATCAGCGATGGGAGGATTGCGTTGATCAGAATCCATCACGCTGCCATCCAGCAAAGTAACCTCTCCTTTTACAGAAGTTCCATCAGCCAGTGCCCATTCCACACCTCCTTCGTAAATTGCATTGTTAGGGCATTCAGGTTCGCAAGCCCCACAGTTAATACATTCATCAGTTATTTTAATTGCCATAATATTAGGTTTAAGCAGTTCTGCGAGGTCAGAATTATTTCCGAATTTTGACCTGCGTTTAATTGATACAAATATAAAACAGATAATTGAATCACTATGGATTTAGCGGAAAGAATTACGATAATGGTAAATCTTGGAAAATACCTGATGGAGGATAATGAGGAACTGAAAGGGATAAAGCAAAAGACCTTTGATAAAAATAAATGGTTTACCGAGGAGTTTATCAATTATTCTTTCAAGGCTATTTCTGAAAATTATCTTGAAGAGCAAAAATTGAAGAATTGGGTAAATCATTACCACCTTGATGATAACATACACCCTCTGAAAATTGGAATTGTTATGGCCGGAAATATTCCACTGGTTGGGTTTCACGATTTTTTGGCAGCATTCATTACCGGCCATCAACAAGCAATAAAATTGTCTGATAAAGATGATGTGCTGTTGTCTTTCCTGGTTGATAAAATGAAACAATGGAATGCAAAGGTTTCTTCCCTCGTTAAGACAAGCGCCATGCTAAAGGATTGTGATGCATATATAGCCACAGGCAGCAACAATTCGACCAGGTATTTCCATCACTATTTTGGAAAATATCCTTCTGTTATCAGAAATAATAAAACTTCTGTGGCTGTTTTAGCAGGAAATGAAACTGAAAAACAACTGAATCTCCTGGCTGATGATGTACATACTTATTTTGGATTAGGATGCAGAAATGTTACGAAATTATGGGTACCATCGGGGTATGATTTTGAAAAGCTGTTGAGGGCATTTAAGAGATATAATTATTTTAAAGATCTTACCAAATACAGGAATAATTATGATTACAATCTGGCGCTTCTTATAATGAATAATAAATATTACATGACCAATGAAAGTATTATTCTGTCTGAAAATGAAAATTGTTTTTCTCCTGTGAGTGTGCTGAATTACGAATTTTATCAGAATCGGGAAAACGTATTTGACCATTTAAAAACGAATGAAAAAATTCAATGCATTGTAGCGGAAAATTATATTCCGTTTGGAAAATCACAAGTGCCGGGTCTTTTTGATTATGCGGATGGAATTGATACGATGGAATTTTTGTTGAGCCTGTAATCCATGCTGAAATTTTAGGATATTTTACTTTAACTATATAAAATTCCACAGTTTTCAGATCCTGTTTCTCTTTTGATAACAAAACATTATTTATATAATTGAAAAGGATTTTTAATTTATTGTTAAAGGTAAATAAGCGGTAAAAGTTTTGCTTTCTGTTACTTTAATTTTATTCGCAGGCATATATTTTGAGGGAAGGAAGACGGAAGTTCAACTTACCTGCATTGGATGCTCTCAAAAAACTTATTATATTTTAAAATAAAATTTTCCATAAATGAAAACAAAAAATGTTATCCTGACTGTACTGATAAGTGCAATTACCACTTTTACGGTTCTTTTTGCTTACAACAAAATAGACCACAATGGAAATAATCCTAATTTCCAGTCATCTGTTCCTTCCAATTATAAATATGCCGGTTTCCTTGACAGTGGCAATAGCCCTGCAGGCAGCCCGGTTGATTTTACGCAGGCTGCGGCAGCAGCCATCCCGGCCGTTGTGCATATCAAAACTACCACCAATGCCAAACCGGTGAATAATAACCTGCCTCAACAACAAAATCCTTTTTCTGATCTGTTTGGGGGAAGCGATCTTTTTAACCAGTTATTTGGCCAGGGTGGAAGGCAAAGGATGTTGCCTGAAAGAGCTTCAGGTTCAGGCGTTATTATTAGTGATGACGGGTACATTGTTACTAATAACCATGTGGTGGCCGGTTCTGATAAAGTAACGGTGACCATGAGCAACAGGAAGACCTATACTGCTAAAGTAATTGCCGCCGATCCTTCATACGATCTGGCAGTTATTAAAATCGACGCGACAAATTTGCCGTTTATGCTTTATGGGAATTCTTCTGATACAAAAATTGGCCAATGGGTTTTGGCCATTGGGTATCCTCTTTACCTGGATGCCACCGTTACTGCGGGTATCATAAGCGCCAAATCCAGGTACCTTGGGTTGAATCATGATAAAACAGGAGGCCAGCAACTGGCAGTGGAATCTTTCCTGCAAACTGATGCGGCCGTTAACCCTGGAAACAGTGGTGGGGCTTTGATTAATACGAGCGGGCAATTGATTGGTATCAATGCGGCTATTGCTTCTCCAACAGGTTACTACAGTGGGTACTCTTATGCAATTCCGGTAGATATTGTGAAAAAAGTAGTGAATGACCTTATTAAGTATGGTAGCGTTCAAAGAGGATTTTTAGGGGCTGCTTTTATTGATGCGGGCCGCTTGACTCAGGCACAGAAGGAGCAGGCAAAAGTGCCGGCGAATGTAGATGGTGTGTATATCACTGACGTGGTGGCCAACGGCGCTGCAAAAGAAGCGGGTATCCAGCCGGGTGATGTGATCAAAAAAATAAACGGTAACTCTATAAACTCCGGTTCAGAATTGCAGGAACAATTGAGCAGCTTCAAGCCGGGCGATAAAATAGAGGTAACCGTTAGCCGCGATGGCGTTGAAAAAACAATGAAAGTAACTCTTAAAAATAATGCCGGAAACTATGCAATTGTGAAAGCAGCTCCTATGGTGGATAAATTAGGTGCCGACCTGGAAACTCTTGATCCGCAAAAAGCAAAGCAACTCGGATTGCCCGGCGGAGTGGTGGTTAAGAAAATAAATGATGGAGTGTTGAATAACCAAACGAGGATGCGTGACGGATTCATCATCACAAAAGTGAATGGCAAAGATGTGAAGACTTTGGATGATTTAAAAAGTGAAATCGGAAATCAAACAGACATCACCATCACCGGTTATTATCCCGGTTATAACGAGCCTTTTGAGTATCCTTTAACATTAGATGCCACACCGGAATAG
>JBIQMJ010000282.1:0-6239 GCA_044463445.1 Segetibacter koreensis | reverse complement strand
GATCATGGGATTGCAGGCGGCTTCTGTACATCCATTTCCAAAACCTATAAATAAGGTAGAAATAAGCAACAGCGTGTATCCACCTGAATAGATAGTAAAAATAATACCCAGCGTATGCGCCACAAACGCCACTCTCATAATATTTTTAGGGCCAAAAGAATGATATACCAATCCCCCGATGATCATCGAAATGGGAAATCCTACGAACCACATGGAATTGATAAAGCCCAATTGCTCCGCTGTCAGGTTAAATTCCCTGCCAAGCTCAGGCAAAATCCCGGCACGGATGCTAAAAGTAAACGCAGTGGTGATCAAAGCAAAACAGCTTCCTATGAAAAGGGCGTTTTTATTAATATTCTCATTCATTAGTCTGTAATTTTATTTGTTTAATACGTCAGTTAAAGAAGGTGCAATTGAAATATTTGCCAATATAATAATTAAATAGAAATTTTCTACCAAACTTAAAAAAATATATTGAAACAATCAATAAATGAAAATTCTCCTAATGCCCAAATCAAAAAAATGAATTATTTATTGATTTACTGATAAAAGAGATTTACTGATAAAAGAAGAGTAAGGAATAACCGTGAAGATCAATGGAGCCCCTCTACTCTTGGCGTCCCGGCAACAACTATAAGTATGATAATTTAAAAAGCATGAATGAATATTTAATAGAAACGGAAGATGGGCAAGTTTGGTTGTTGGCGAAGACGCTAACAAAAGCAGAAAGATAGATCTAAAGTTCGAAAATTATTTTTATAAACGAAAAACAAGAAAATTGAAAAACAAAATCCTAAAAAATCACTTTTTTCCTATGCAAAAAATTGTTTTAAAAAAATTGTCGCATCTCAAATTTTAACGATAATTTAGGATAAAAAATTAAAACAACTAAAATGAAAAAATTTCCTTTCAAACTATTAGCTGCATCGTTATTGATGTTCGGCAGCACTGCAATTTTTACAAGTTGCAAAAAGGATTTTAAAGATATCAATCCTGCAAATTCAATCAACTCTGCTTCCGGCTCCCCCACTGCTTTGCAAAACAGCGGTTTTGTGCCAAATGAAATTCTGGTAAAATTCAAAACCAACGTTTCAGAGTCGGCAAGAAGTAAGGCTTTTGCAAGGATTGCCGGCAATGTTTCTGAAAAAGTTCTTACCAAAATCATGCAACGTTTTGGCGATAATGATGGATTTTATGTGGTTCATACGCCGCTTGCAGTTTTGGATGCCATTGCCAAAGTGAAAGGTGCAGAGGTAGAATTTGCTGAACCAAATTATACTTATCAACATGAAGTTACATCCAATGACAGCTATTTTACCAATGGTTCATTATGGGGAATGTACGGAGATGCTTCCACGCCTTCGAATCAATACGGTAGCCAGGCCGCAGAAGCGTGGGCCAATGGCCATACCGGATCGCGAAGTGTTTTTGTAGGAGTAATTGACGAAGGCGCCATGTATAATCATGAAGACCTTGTTGGTAATTTTGGTAATCCAAAAGAGATCGCTGGCAATGGATTAGATGATGATGGCAATGGATACATTGATGATCATTATGGATGGGATTTCGACAAAAACGATAACACCACTTTTGATGGAACCGGTGATGATCACGGAACACATGTTTCCGGAACGATCGGCGCACTCGGCGGAAACAGGAAAGGCGTTGCCGGCGTTAACTGGCAGGTTACGATTATCTCTGCAAAATTCCTGGGAAGAAGAGGCGGCACCACTGCTAATGCGGTAAAGGCTGTTGACTACCTGACTGACCTTAAAACAAGAGATGGACTTAACATTGTAGCCACCAACAATTCATGGGGCGGGGGCGGATATTCTCAGGCATTGTATGATGCAATAGAAAGAGCCAATAAAGCCAATATTTTGTTCGTAGCCGCTGCAGGAAATGACGGAAGCAATATCGACGCGACTGCAAGCTATCCGGCCGGATATACTAACAACAATATTATTTCTGTTGCTGCCATAGATAAGACCGGAGCTTTGGCAAGCTTTTCAAATTATGGAAAAAACTCTGTTGATATCGGAGCTCCGGGAGTAGCCGTGTATTCTACCATCCCTGCTAAAAGTGGGAAAAATATCGTTTCTTCTTATGCTTCCTACAGTGGCACCTCAATGGCAACTCCACATGTTACCGGAGCTGCAGCTTTGTATGCCTCTACACATCCCGGTTCTACGGCTGCTCAAATCAAATCAGCAATTTTAACCAGTGCATTGCCAACCGCTTCTTTAAGCAACAAAACTGTTACTGGTGGAAGGCTAAACGCAAGTGGATTTTAAAAGAAAAGAATTGACCTCAAAATATTTTCCAGCTTATAAAAATTCAACTAAAGCATACAAACAACCGGATTCATTGTCCGGTTGTTTTATTTTTTCACTGCCAACAGGAAGTTGATTTGATCTGCTTCCCCTAACTACTCCTTGTTTGCAAACGGATAAAACGAACTATTTTGTAGTAAACAAAGAAATAATGGGAATTCTTACTCTCCTGTATCAGGTCTTAAGGTGTTGTTTGCCTTCAAACTTTTTACCAACACCAAATTGCAGAATGAAGCAGGATTGCCTGCGGGTAGGTTTTTTGTTGCAATAATTCAGGAATATTGATGTATTTCAGTTCTGCAAAAGTTTAGTTTTCTTTACTTGTTTTTTTATGAAATGCGGGTAGTTCCCAGTGGAAATAAAGCGCCAGGATACGCAATGTAAAACAGAGCAAAAATCCGGCAAGAAAGGTCCAGTCACTATACCAGTTTAAATAATTTCCCAACACTACCAGTCCTGCCCCAGCCAAAGCCGCCGATGCATAAATTTCTTTTTCCAGAATCACCGGGATGCGGTTCAGCAAAATATCACGCATTACGCCGCCGCCCACAGCAGTAATTATTCCCAGTAACACAGCCACTTCATAGTTATGGCCATATTCCAGCGCTTTCTGTGCACCCGACACGGCAAAGAGTGATAAGCCCAGTCCATCGAATAACAGCACGGGTTTATTCAACCAACTTGACAGCCAGTTCAAACTCATCGTTATGATGGCGGCAATCATTGCAACGGTTAAATAACGCCAGTCTGATATTCCGGCAGGCGGTACTGCGCCGATGCACAAATCCCTGATGATTCCGCCGCCACAAGCAACCGTAAAGGCAACTACCAAAATTCCAAATACGTCGAGCCCCTTGTTTTTTGCGGCCACTGCGCCACTTACAGCGAATGCGAAAGTACCAGCCAGGTCAATAAATGTATAAAGTGAATGGAGGTAATTCATGATGAAAGAATCTTTTAATTCAGCCAGGCTGCGGCAGCCGTCATCATTGCCTGTAAGCCGGTTTTTAATGTCGGATTGATAACCGGTGCAAATTTAGGAGAATGATTACTCGGAATCGAATTGAGCTGATTGTTTTTTATGGCATTTAAATAAGTTTTTGGATCTGTGCCGCCTACAAACCAAAACACATAAGGCACCTTCCAGCTTCTTCCAAAAATACTGAAATCCTCACTGGCAGTTGCCGGCCCGGTTTCATGGGCTTTATCGCCAAAAATTTCATGAAAGGCGGCAGCTACCTTTTCGGTGGCAGCAGCATCATTTTCTGTCAATGGATACGAATCCAGATCTGTAAATTCCGGATCTTTGGGCGCATTGGAAGCGGCACATTCCGCACAACAGATTCGTTTTACTGCAGAAAGAATATGGTCTTTTATGCCATCGTTAAAGGTGCGCACATTTAATTTCAGCGTCGCATCTTCCGGAATAATATTCTCCTTTGTACCGGCTTGTAATGAGCCAATAGTCAATACAGCCGTTTCTGATGGCGCTATTTCGCGTGAAACTATTGTTTGTAAACGCAACGCCGTAGCAGCCGCCATGATTACAGGATCAACAGATGTTTGCGGAAACGACCCATGTGCTCCCTTGCCGAAAAGTTTTACCTTAATGCTGTTGCCTGCAGAAAGTATAGCGCCGCCGCGATAGCCAACCGTTCCGGCTTCTCCTACCATCACGTGCTGACCTAGAATAATATCCGGTTTAGGGAAACGCGTCATCATGCCATCGTCAATCATTCCCTGTGCGCCGCGCCCTACTTCTTCGCCAGGTTGAAAGACCACCATCAGCGTCCCTTTCCATTGGTCTTTATGTTCTGAAAATAAGCTGGCCACACCCAACATCCAGGTTACGTGCAAATCGTGGCCACAAACATGCGACACACCCACCTCTTTTCCTTCATCATCCCTGGCTACTTTGGTGCTTGCATAAGCCAATCCTGTTGTCTCCGTAACAGGAAGCGCATCCATATCGGCGCGAAGCATTACTACAGGACCTTCCCCATTTTTCATCAGGCCGACAACACCCGTAACACCAATGCCCGTTGAAACTTCATACTGATATTTCGTCAAATAATCCGCCGCAATTTTAGACGTACGAAATTCCTGCATAGACAATTCAGGATTCTTATGAATATCCTTGTAAATTTCTTCCAGTTCGGGAAGCATCTTATCAATAAAAGGATTCAGGTCGTTATTGAAGGCCTTGATTTGTTCTGTTTGCATGGTGATTGATAATTGATGATTGATAACTAATTTATTGTTTTTCCACCCTTTCTGGCAGGCAGGCAAATAAAGATGATTTCTATTCTGCTATCTTATTCTTATTTATGGCTAAGGGTTTCCAACCTTTTGAAGGTTGGAAACCCTTAACAGCCCTTCACAATCTACTGTGCCAAATACCCGCCATCCACGTTATAATATCCTCCGGTAACAAAAGAAGCCTTATCGGAATTGAGCCACAATGCAAGTTCGGCCACCTCTTGTGAATTTCCTAACCTGCCCATAGGGTGCAGGTCCACCAAAGCTTTCATGGTAGCATCATCTAACGAGCTAAGCAGAGGCGTAAGGATATATCCAGGACCAATGGAATTAACACGTATTTTCTGATCGGCATATTCAAGCGCCGCTGCTTCTGTCAGTCCGATCACACCATGCTTTGCTGCTACGTAAGCGGCCGAACCTTTTGTGCCCACCTTTCCAAGAATGGATGCGATATTGACAATGCTTCCTCCTCCCGATTTCAGCATCGCCGGAATCTGGTAACGCAATCCATAAAACACTCCTGACAAATTAATAGAAATCACTTTGTCCCATCCATCAATGGGATATTCACCAAGTGGGCTTATAGGGCCACCAATACCTGCATTGTTTACCACAACATGTAAACCACCAAATTGTTTTACCGCCTGCTCTGCCAAACTTTTACTGTCATCAGGTTTGGAAGTATCTGCTTTCATAAATGCAGCCTCTCCCCCACCCTCCTTTATTTGTGAGACCACTTCATTTCCACTTTTTTCATCAATATCTGATACTACGATTTTCGCACCTTCTTTCGCATAAAGTAAAGAGATGGCTTTGCCAATACCCGAACCAGCGCCCGTAATGATGGCTACTTTGTTTTCTAACAATTTCATAATCTGAAAGTTTAATTTTTTAATAATTTAAATAAAGCATCAAACCTTATGCCCGTTAAATTGGTTAAAATTTTTGCTTAAAATAACATGATAGAACCTACTGAAACGATTGTATTTTTGTTGAACAGTTTCAAGAACATTCAAAATAAAGGAGAATAATTTTGAAGTAAACCAAGAAAAAAACGAATCCGCATTCAGTTTTGAAATGATAAATTCCCAATTTGCATGAACAAGTTTTCAAAAGAAAGCAAACAAAAAAAATTTCATCTGAAAAAATAAAGTATGAACTGGTTGCTCGTTTATGAGATCATTTATACCATTGTACTTGTTTTAACCTGTCTTCGCATTGTGTATGATACGCAAAGCACTACCAAAACATTAGCCTATCTCCTGTTTGCCATTTTCGTTCCTGTAGCGGGCATTGTTTTTTATTTTCTGTTCGGTACTAATTACCGGAGCAAAAAAATGTACACCAAAAAGCTTTTTCAAAATGATGAGATGGCAGTAAAATTGAAAAAAGATCTGTATCACAATTCCAAACAGGTATTTGAGGAAAGCGATGCGGCGGTGCAGGGAAATAAAGAGCTGGTGTATATGTTGCTGAACGATACTCTTAGCCCGTTAACCGCACACAACCGGGTGAAACTTTTAATAAATGGCGAAATTAAATTTCCTGAAGTTTTGAAGGCTTTACAGGAAGCAAAAAACCATATTCACCTGGAATATTATATTTATGAAGATGATGAAATTGGCCGGGCAATTGAAAAAGTGC
>JBIQMJ010000281.1:0-6313 GCA_044463445.1 Segetibacter koreensis | reverse complement strand
TTACGTGAATTACTAATTATTAAAGACGTAGAGGAATTATCAGAAAAAAATGTTGGCGATACTGCAAATAAATTGAGATATTCCTCAATACTAAAATTCAAGGGACTCGAAAAGAAGAATGTTTTCTTGGTGATTTCCAAGCCAAGTGAGCTTAATAAATATGAAATATTTGTTGGGATTACAAGGGCTATTTTGAATGTCGAAATTAATATAGTTGAGTAATGGAAGTAATTAAGCAACATATTTTACCTCATTTGAATTCATTTCTGAATGAAACACTAAGGTCCTTGGACAACATTATCAGTGAAATTCAAAGTGATTCTAAAACTGAGTTTACTAAGATAATTTGCTATCTAGAACATATACTTAATTTAAGCTTCTTATCAACTAGTAGTGGTTTAACAAGTTTGCACATTCATATCGAAAACGAATTTGATGATTGTCAAAAGTTGCTTATCGGTGAATTTTTGAGTATAAAACTATTTAAATATTATTATTCCATTGACAATCAAATCAACGAAACTAATTTATCACTTGTTGAATTCATAGCTCAAATCGAGTTGAAAATAAATAGCTTAGAAATGAGGTGTCCTGATGGTGCAAGTTGCAAAAATGGTGGTAACAGAATTTGGAAAAACTGGGTTAAGGAAAAAAGAGAAAACAGAACACTATTAGAATTTTACAAAGCGGTAGACAAGAATTCATCATTAAAGCCAAAAACAATTTTTAACCTACAAAAAAACTTTTCCAGTTCACTTTCTCAAAAGTTTGAATTTAGACCATACATTAAATTGATCAATAGCAACCTAGAAAGCTACAATCTTGTAAATGCAAACAATACACTGAATGAAATTGATAAAATCAATAATCAAATAATTGATGAGTTGGATTCAATTATACTCTTCGATTGTGAGAGGAAAAGATTGATGACTAATTTTTCATTTGAAGAAATAAACAAATGGAACTCGGACTATAATACTAGGTTTACGAAATACTTGATAATAACATTCGGTAAAGAATTTTCTTCCATAAATCACACAAGAAATAAACTTGAATTAATTAAGGAAAGATTTAAAATTCCAACCAATACTACTTACACGATAACTAAGCCAGAAATAGACTTTCTTCTGAAAATAAAAGAAAACGCACCACTATCAATTGTATTTTATGGATTCGAATCATCAAGTTTTTGGGATACGTTCGTTTTGGAAACAAGCATCAGAGAATTATATGAGTTGAGATCAATAAAATTGATGAATATTTATTCAATTTGCTATACTGATGAAATCAAGAATTATATCATAGGTGACCTATTTTCAAACAAGGAATCTTCCGACTTGATTTCTTCAAGTACTAAAATGACTATTCTTGAATTAAGAGATGATGACATTGCGGTTTTAAAGGAGGCACTTTCAAACACACTTGATGTAATAATAAATTCAGATATTAAATCAAAAGTTTTAGATTCACTCTCAAATAACCCAGCAATAGTTTTAGATGAAGCGATTTTGAGAAATCAGAGTTTATTATCAAAAATCATAAATTGCCTTGGTTTGACGAAGACAACTAAATTTAAGACTTGGTCAGATTTGATAAATTCGGATTTGAAAGATTTACTTATCCTCTCTTATCAAGACCAAGGTAGATACCCAAATTATTATTTCCCGAGTTTACTTGAACTTGATTTAGATCCCGCATGTATTTCAAGAGCAATATTGCCTAGCTTTCTTTTTACACATTACTATAATTGGTCAAAATACAATCTTTACAAGGAGTACCATAGGCTCTTAACCCATTCTATTAGGGAGCAGCATTTTGAGTGGAATAAACTCAAGAATAAAATAAAAGAATTAAAACCGGAGCAAAAGTTAAATGTTGACTGGAATTTAGAAAACGAATATTCAAATTCAGATCAAAGAGAATCGTATAAGGTAAAGCTAAAAGGGCAAAGAGTAAGAACTGTTTATAGTTCTGATTTATTTATTATAACAGACGATGCAAAAATGCAGTATAAAGTTGTTAAGACAGATTATTTATTGTCATTAGACAACGAAGACAGGAATGTCTTTATTCAAAATCTTGATGAAATACAACAGAACATAAATATCTATGATAAAATAGTTGATAAAAAACAACAGGAAGCAGAATTAGAGATAATTCGGAAACAATTCAATTTAGGAGATGAAACAGCTGGAAGACTTTGGAAAGTTCTTTTAAAAAACCTTGCCAAGGTTCAAGGAGAAAATCAACTTTATTCAGAATTGAAAAAGTATTTTGAAAATAAAGGAATAAAAATTGTTTCTCAATTTCACTTCAAAAATAGCTGGATTAATCCCCAAAGCGAATCAATTGCTCCGTTAAGTAAGAGAATATTCATTGAATTATGTGAATATCTAAAAATTCCAAAAATCTACTTTGTTATTATTCAGAGAATTCGTAATTCCTCTAAACAATCTAATCGTCAAAGCACAAGGCAAATGAATCACCTATTGAAAGATTTATTTAATGACGGCAGTTTTGATACCGATAGAAATCCAAGAGAAGTAATCACTAACAAATTGGCATATTATAAGGCAAATCATCCTTTAGATGAGCTTGGAATTGATGAAAATTATTTGGCTAATAATTTAGTAACTCTTGTTGAACTTATACAACCAGAGCTAAAACCAGTTGAACTTGAAACAATTGAAAGAATAAGCAATGAGTAAAATTATAGACAAAAGAAATTCTTTAGAGAGTTTTATTCGAGAACAGACATTAGGTCCTGGAATAAACGGATATAAATACGTCGATTTAGAAAACGAAATTCTTCTTAGCAAGATACTTATTAAGGAAGAACCAATAAAATATTCGTCTGAGATTTTGGACATTGTACCTGCTGCAATATACAGTACAGGTATTTTATTTCCTGAAGATAGAAGTGGTACTAGTAAAGAAGGAATTTCTCTAGATAATAACGAGCAAACTGATCAAAAGGATGAAGCTGTCGAACAAGACTCTCAAAATAATAGTTCGGAAGACATAGAAGCAACAGAATCAATTGAATTAAATCAAATGTTTCCAAGAACAATGGGCTTAACTTGTTGCTTAGATGAAAGTTTTTTGAGTAAAAAAACAATTGAATTCAAGGTTAACTTTCGCTACTATCAAAAACTAAAGCAAGACAAGGAAAGCAAATTCAATAATAAATACGGGCTTCTATGTGAAGTAAATCACGAAGAAATCCAGAAATTTATATCCAAGTACGAGCTTAATATTTTTAGGATAAGAACAATCAGCGAGAATCATTTTCTCTTATTGTCTAAATTATCATCCGAAGAAATAACTCGGACAAAAACAACAATCAGAGAAATACAAAAACAAATTGCTGAAACGCTTTTTGATTTAACTACTTCCATTTCAACAATTCCCCAACTAACGAAAGCCTCTTGCTACTTAAGTAATTTAAAGTCATCTATTTATTACGAACTAAAAAATAGCATCACGAATGATCATGTAAGAAGGAAACTTTATGAAATAACACAAAAAATAGAGCTAGCAGAAAGCATTACAGACCATTTCAGAAACTTGTTAGATGTCTTTTCTGGTGGATATGGCTTGTGGCAGTCAACACTAGTCGAAAGAATCATAAAATTAGAAAACATCAACTTCCCAAAGGAGTCTAGAAAAATATCTTATTTACACAATAAATCTGTTGATGAAGTCAATATTACAGTAATAAAAGAAGATGGTTCTACTTCTTCAGGCTTAAAAGATATCTTCCGATTTGATTTAGATGACAAAAAAGAAGACTATGCCTCAATATCTGCAAATATTCAGTTAAGCAGAGATTCTAGAAAAAAAAGCGATAAAGTATTTCTGAAAATACAGTTAATAAATACAAGTATTGCGTTTGACGAAGCAAAACAAAACGACAATAGGTATTATTCAACATTTAATGAGTTAGTAAATCAAAAATCGTTTTTCGGAGTTAGCCTTTCAGTTAAATCTGATTATTTAGTGCCATACAGCAATCACGAATACCCACAAGAAAAAGATAATACATACTCCGAAGACACAACAACAGCTTTTATTTATGATCAGTTTAAAGATTTTGCCATTGGACACGGGTGTTCCGTTAAGTGGAACAAGCAAGGAGAACCACTTATGGTTGAAACAGAATATTTACCTAATTGTGAAACGCCAGATATAGACCCAATTCCTAGAGATAAAAGCAGAGGTGCTGTTAATGATGATGAGGAAGGTTTCGTATCCCCATTATTTTTAGAAAAATCAAAATCTCAAGAATTTAAATGGCTTTCGGTTTTTTCGGATGCTACTGATGGTGAAATTGTAAAAGGACTCAATGAATTTGTTGACTCCTATGGAAATTGGATTGAGCTAAAAAGACAGAATGAAAAATATCAGACTGTTTATTCAAGCATTGCAAAACAAGAGTTAGACAAATGCGAGGGTGATTATCGGAGAATGAAAAAAAATATCAATGATTTTCTTTCAGGTAATAGCAATAAAGAAAAGCTTGATTCATTTCGATTAATGAATGCCGCTATGTTTATGCAGTTGTGGCATTCTGTAAAAGTGAAACAAGATACGGTAAATTCATTTATTAATGATGAGGCCTTTGAACATTTTAATTTTTCCTTTTATAAAGAGATAGCAGAAGATAAACTATTTTCAAAAACAGAATCTGCTGGATGGAGAGCATTTCAGCTTGCCTTTATTTTGTTAAACCTTGATGGAATATTTAAACCCGATGATGATGAAAACTGGGATAAAAGAAATAATTGGGTTGATTTAGTTTGGTTTCCAACGGGAGGCGGTAAAACGGAAGCTTATCTTGGTTTAATTGCTCTCACTATAATTAATCGAAGAAAAGAGTTTGAAGAAAAAGGCGGTGGTACAGCTGCAATAATGCGATATACACTTCGATTGCTAACGATGCAGCAATTCCAGAGAGCAACTTTAGTTATTATGGCTTTGGAGTTAATGAGAAGATGGGGCAAATACGAATTAGGTAACGAGCCAATAAATATTGGCTTATGGGTTGGGAAAAATTCTATTCCGAACTCAAATATTGATTTAATTTATGAGTACGAGCACAAACTTAACCTGAAAAAAGAAAACAGAATACCGTTCAATAATTGCCCTTGGTGCAATTCTGAGATAAAAGGTGAAACAAAAGAAGATACCGAAGCATCATCTTCTGTATACAATCAAAACAAAGTGCATTTAAAATGCACAAATCAAAAGTGTTCATTTTCTTTTGGTCTTGGTCGTATTTCTAGAAAAAGGCAAGATCAAGGTCCTATTCCCGTTTGCCTGTCTGATGAAACCATTTATCAGCACCCCCCAGCATTACTTTTTGGTACAGTTGACAAATTTGCTCAATTAGCCCATAAAGTAAATGGTCAAAATAATGGAAGAAATGCTGATTCAAGGAGAATTTTTGGAACAGGGAATTGGGAAGCGGGCAAACCCGAAGATGGCTATTTGCCTCCAGATTTAATTATTCAGGACGAACTACATTTATTACTTGGCCCCCTTGGTTCTGCGGTTGCATTATTTGAATCAGCAGTTGATCAGCTTTGTACGAGAGAAGATGGAACTAGACCGAAAATAATTTCATCAACGGCAACCACAAGAAATACACAATTGCAAATTGCAGCACTCTTCGATAGAAAAGTAAATCTTTTCCCAAAACCAGGAGTTGAATGTGACGATTCCTTCTTTGCTTTTTATAAAAGACGATTTAAAAGTATCGATGACAAAACGCCTGAATACCTCTCTAAAAGAAAATACATCGGTGTTTTACCAACAGGAAGAACTCAAATTTGGATGCAGATGAGATTGGCAGCAATTATAATGACTCACAGAGCAATTTTTGAGTTAAATGAGTTGGGAGAAAAACATCCAATTGACTTTGATTCTTACAAAGAGTTTGAAAAGGCAATGGACTACTATCACACTACGATAAGTTATTTCAATAGTCTTAAAGAAGTTGGTAAAACCCAGTCGCAAGTTCAAACTTATATCTTGAAGGAACTTCGTAGAGTATTTTCAAGAGTGGTAAGACCTGAAAAGTTAATGCACGCTCTTTATACTTATGGTCCGATTCAAGAATCTGAATTAACAGGAAGACTTTCAGGCGAAGAAGTTAAAAATGAACTAAAAAGTGTTGAAACTAAATGGGATGCAAAAAAACGATTTGCAAACCTTGAAGAAGACCAATTAGTAAGAGGAAAAATACCACCTGAATTCGTTGTTGCAACCAATATGATTTCTGTTGGTATTGACGTATCAAGGTTCAACACCA
>JBIQMJ010000280.1:0-6319 GCA_044463445.1 Segetibacter koreensis | reverse complement strand
ACTGGTAATTGAATGTACGCTCGAAAACCTGGACATTAAGAAGGCAGTGTATGCAAAAATAGAAAAGGAAGTTCCCGATGACACTTTAATCACAAGCAATACTTCAGCAATTCCTATCAGCATTTTGCAAAAGGACACACGCGTGCCCTCACGCTTTTTAGGATTGCATTGGGCGGAACCGTCGCACACTACCCGCTTCCTGGAGATTATTTGTGGTGATCAGAGTGATATTCAAAATGCAGAATGGCTTTATCAAATTTCTCACTCGTGGGGAAAAGAACCAACTTTGGTTAGAAAAGATATCCGGGGATTCATTACCAATCGCCTGATGTATGCAATGTACAGGGAAGCATTTTATTTAGTTGAAAATGGATATGCTACTATTGAAGACGTAGATCGCGCCTGTCGTAATAATGCAGGATATTGGATGACGTTGGTTGGCATTTTTCGCTGGATGGATATTACCGGGGTCCAGGCATATCATAATGTGATGAAAGATTTATTTCCAACTTTAAGTACGCAAACCGAAGTGCCTGAATTGATAGACGACGTTGTAAAAGCAGGTGGGAAAGGTATTTCGAACGCACAGGGTTTTTATGAGTATACACCGGAGGAAGCGAGGTTATGGAAAGAAACCTTCGAGGAGTTTAGTTATGAGATTCGAAAGCTGGCATTAAAATATCCGGCAGATGTGGTGAAAAGAAAATTAGCGGCTAAAAAAAATGATTAAGAAATGAAGCATAAAGCGACTTATTCGTTTTAACCAATATAATTTTTAAATACAAATGAGGTCTTTCAAAAACCAGGTGGCAATTATTACCGGGGCTGCATCAGGGCTTGGAGCCGCTATTGCTGCACGCTTATCAGAGGAGGGAGTGAAACTTGCACTTCTTGATCAAAACGAAGAGAACCTTCAGCAGTTGGTTAAGAACCTTCCGCCCGGTACTAAAACTTATGTTTTGGATATTACCAATGAAAACCTGGTAAAAGAAAGTATTGACACTATTCAGCAACACTTTGGTACGATTGATATCCTGGTTAACAGCGCAGGAATTACCGGGCAAACCAACATCCAAAGCCATAATACAAATACAGGCGATATCCGAAAAGTTTTTGAAGTAAATTATTACGGGTCTTATTTTACTTCAAAATATGTATTACCCCACATGCTTCATCAGAATTATGGAAGAATATTACACATTGCTTCTATTGCCGGAAAAGAAGGAAATGCGGGTATGATCGCTTATAGTTCCTCAAAAGCGGCGGTTATCGGCATGACCAAAGTACAGGGTAAAGAATATGCGGAAACGGGGATTACTATCAATGCGCTCGCGCCTGCTGTTATTCAAACTCCGCTGGTAGAGGTGATGCCACCGGAACAGGTTAAATATATGACAGATAAAATCCCTGCAAAGAGATGTGGCAGTTTGGAAGAGGTGGCAAATATTGCAACTTACATCGTCTCGCCCATGAATAGCTTTACAACTGCATTTACTTTTGATTTGTCAGGAGGAAGAGCTACTTATTAGGAATGCTTTTAAACTTTTGCATCTGCAAAAAAGTTTAAAAAAATGGCTTTCAATAAACTTCTTTCGAACTCTTATCCATATAGAATTACAGAGGATTTTACCAACTGTTTTTCAATATTATACCCTTTTTTATTAATCAGGATTTTGAAGGTTTCGATGGCCGTACTTCTATCTTTGATGGCAGAGTTCGAGAAGGCATTTGCAGGAGATCGGCAACAATTTGTCCAATATCTTCCGGCTGAATTTTCCATGAATCTGCATCGCTGGGTGTATGGTTATCAAAATGAGTGGCCACAGAGCCCGGCATGATCGTGCTGACTTTTACATCGTGTTTCCTGAGGTCGAGCATGATAGCTTGTGAAAAACCAACGAGTCCAAATTTGCTCGCATTATAGGCTGCGCCCTTTTCAAAAAAATTAGTTCCCGCAAGGCTGGCAATCGTAATGATATACCCTTTTGATTTTTTTAATTCATCTACTGAGGCTTTTACGCTATGAAAAACACCCGTCAGGTTGGTATCAATCATACTTTTCCAGTCCTCTTCTGTCAAATCTTCAATGGAAGCAAAGTGGCCGACGCCTGCGTTGGCAATTAACACATCCAATTGGCCAAATTGTTCTATAACTTTTTTCACCGCATCTTTTTCGCTGGCCATCGAACTTACATCAGATTCCAGTGCGAGAACTTTTGATGTATCATTACTTAATGACGAAGCTGCTTTTTCGGCTTCTGACAAATGCCTGCTGGAGATGGCAACCCTCATTCCCAAATCGGTGAGAGCTTTTGCGATTCCATATCCTATTCCTTTGCTTCCGCCGGTGATATAGGCTACTTTATTATTTAAACTATTCATTTCATTGATATCATTTAATTTGAATTAAAAGCTTTCCCATTTCAATCCCTGTTTTATTAAATTGGGAAGAATAAAAAAACGAATTATTTCCTGTCCGACTGATTCGGTCATGCGGGGTTGGTCCACTACACTTCAGGAGGCAATTCATCCAGCTTATTGTCTTTAATAAATTTATCTTTTGCTGTGGTAAATTCTTCTACAAGTTGTGAAGCAGCCTGCAACGTTTCATCCGCCCTGGAATGGATTTCAGGCAATTGCTTTTCCAAAAGGCTATTGCCAAGATTGATATTTTCTGCCTCCAGTTGAGCTATCTTTTTTAATAAAGAAGTCTGGCTGTTGACAATATCATTCAATTCGCGAATCATCTTTTCCATTGAATGGAGTTTTTCTCTTTTGTCCATGAGGAATATATTTGTTTCATCAAATGTGAATCAAATATTGTTCCTTATTTACTTTTTAAAAGATTCTGTGATTAATTGGAAAGGGGATTAAAATTTAGAAATTTAGGTCAGACACAGTAAGCAAATAATTAAAACAAAATTTTATTTTACTTAATAATACGGATTCATCATTCACCTACTTACTGTCATACGCCCATTTCACCAGCGTAGCGCCCCAGGTAAATCCGCCGCCGAAGGCAGCAAGCACAATCAGGTCGCCTTTATGTAATTGCTTTTCCCATTCCCACAGGCATAATGGAATGGTAGCTGAAGTTGTATTCCCGTAACGTTGAATATTGATCATTACTTTGTCCATGGTTAGCCCCATGCGGTTGGCGGTAGCGTCTATAATTCTTTTGTTGGCCTGGTGAGGAACCAGCCAGGCTATATCCTCGCCTGTAAGATGGTTTCGTTCTAACAATTCATAAGAAACGTCGGCCATTCCTTTTACAGCAAACTTAAAGACTGCCGGCCCTTCCTGGTAGATGAAATGTTCTTTTGCCATAACCGTTTCAATGGAAGCTGGCTTGGCCGAACCTCCGGCCACCATTTTTAAATAATCTTTCCCGATGCCATCGGTTTTTAAAAGGCTATCCTGGATTCCATAGCCTTCTTCATTGGGCTCCAGCAAAATGGCGCCCGCGCCGTCGCCAAAAAGCACGCATGTCTTCCTGTCGCTGTAATCTACGATGCCACTCATTTTATCCGATCCAACTACTACTATTTTTTTATACCGCCCGCTTTCGATCATTGAAGCGCCCGTAGTTACCCCGAACAAAAATCCTGAGCAGGCGGCAGAAAGATCAAAGCCAAACGCATTGACAGCGCCCACCTCGTAGGTAATGATATTAGCAGTGGCCGGGAAGGCCATGTCGGGAGTAACGGTGCAGCAAATCAGGCAATCAATTTCTGCAGGGTCAATTCCTCTTTTTTTGCATAATTCTAAAACTGCAGGCACTGCCATTTTAGAGATTCCCATGTTTTCTCCCTTTAAGATCCTTCTTTCCTCTACGCCAGTCCGTGTTTTAATCCATTCGTCAGAGGTTTCAACCATAGTTTCAAGTTCGGCATTCGTAAGCCGGTATTCGGGTACGTAAGCGCCTACAGCCGTGATAGCCGCGGAAATTTTGTTACTCATTTTTTGCTAAAAATATTTTAATTAAGGCGATAAAAATACAACATCCGTACTATTCAAAACCGAAACAATAATTTTTAATTGATAATATAGGAGGTCATTAAGTTGAATTACTTACTTTTGACCGTCTATAGAAAAACTATGATTGGATACCTGTCTGGAAAATTTACGCATAAAGCCCCCACGGTGGTTTATGTGGACGTACATGGCATAGGATATGAGGTGAATATCAGCCTCAACACTTTTGCGCAAATTCAAAAACTGGACGAAGGAAAGTTGTATACGTATTTGCAGATAAAGGAGGATGCTCAGACTTTATACGGATTTTTTGATGTGGTGGAAAAGGAAATGTTTGTTATGTTGATCAGTGTTTCAGGTGTGGGCGCAGCTACTGCCAGGATGATGTTGTCTGGAATGAGGCCTGAAGAGATAAGCAATGCCATTGTAATGAAACACACCTCAGTACTTGAAAAGGTAAAAGGCATAGGGCGAAAAACAGCAGAGCGGCTGGTGCTTGAATTGAAAGATAAAGTATCAAAAATTTCAACCACTTCAGCAGGAAATGTAGCAGTTGGCAATACTTTCGAACAGGATGCGTTAAATGCATTAATAGCTTTAGGAATCGCCCGGCCGGTTGCAGAACAGGCTATCAAAAAAACTTTAATTATTGAACCGTCATTAAATTCCCTCGAAACTCTAATTAAAAAAGCACTAAAAGCCATTTGATAGAAATCTACCTAAAATAATTTGCCGGAATGGTCATAAAGAGAGAAGCGCCAAATTATATGCGGTTGGTATTTTTCTGGATGTTTTCAATAGCTTTTTCTATTGTAGGACCTTTGCATGCTTATGCCCAGGATTCAACTGCAGTACCTAATGCTGATAGCCTTCCTTTTCCCATTCATGACCGGAGAGGGGATTTTCTTTCTGCCAAACCGAATGTGTATGATTTTGAAAATCCTCCCAATATTGAAGACTCTGTTGCGTATGATCCGGTTACCCAAACCTATACGGTTTATGAAAAAGTGGGCACTCATTATTACAGGACTCCTACCACCTACACCGCAGAAGAATTCAGGGCTCTGGAGGCAAGAAAAGCAGAAATTAGTTATTTTCAAAAGAGAGCCAATACGCTTAGTATTCTTAATAGGGGCCAGATAAAACCTAAATTAAATCTCTACGATAATTTATTTAACAGGCTTTTTGGAAATGGGAAAGTGGATATCCAGCCTCAGGGAAATATTGATGTGACAGCAGGCTATCAGGGGCAGAATGTAAAAAATCCAACCTTGCCTGAAAGAGCAAGGAAAAACGGTGGCTTTGATTTTAATATGGCTACGCAGCTAAATGTGATTGCTAATATTGGCGACAAGATGAAATTTCCGATCAGTTATAATACGCTTGCTAATTTTGATTTTACCAATCAGTTGAAGCTGGATTATACGGGTACAGGAGATGAAATTTTAAAACGCTTTGAAGCAGGGAATGTAACTTTTCCTTTAAGAAGTAATTTGATACCGGGGGCTCAATCTCTTTTTGGTGTAAAAGCGCAATTGCAATTTGGGAAATTATTTGTGACCAGCATATTGGCCAATCAAAAATCCCAGCGCCAATCAATGAACCTGCAGGGCGGAAATACGGCTACCCGCTTTGAAATAAAAGCCGATCAGTATGAAGAAAACCGCCATTTTTTATTAGCGCAATATTTTCGGAAGAATTATGATAAGGTAATGAGCAATGCCCCTGCGGTGATCACCCCTGTCCAGATTTTAAGATTAGAAGTTTGGGTGACCAATAAAAATGGTTCTACCACAGACGCCCGCGAAGTGGTCGGCCTGATGGATATTGGGGAATCTGAGCCATATCACAACTTTACCGTTACAGGTACGCTGCCAGACAACAATACCAACAGTGAATATTCTTCAATAATTAAGAGTTCAGGAAGTCGTAATTCTACCCTTATTAATAACCAGCTTTTGTCAATGGGCCTCAGTCCTGTGCAGGATTTTGAAAAAACTTTTGCAAGAAAATTAGATTCCACTCAATATATTTATAATAAAAGAGCCGGGTTTCTATCACTGAGCCAGCCATTGCAGGCAGATGAAGTGTTGGCCGTAGCCTTTCAATATTCTTATAACGGAAAGATCTACCAGGTAGGTGAGTTTTCCCAGGATGTTCCACCAGATTCCTCTACCAGCAATCAAAAAGTTTTATTTTTAAAATTACTGAAAGCAACTTCCCAAAGACCGCAGCTTCCCATCTGGCAACTAATGATGAAAAATGTATATTCAGTGGGTTATGGTTCCTTGGACAGAACGGATTTTAAGTTAAATGTACTGTATCAGCAGCCTGGTCTTGGCGC
>JBIQMJ010000279.1:0-6346 GCA_044463445.1 Segetibacter koreensis | reverse complement strand
TTTCCAGCAGAATAAGCGTCCTGCATGATGTTCCTTAGAAAGCCTTCCAAGGTCCATCTTTCTTATTACAGTTTTGTTTTCCATCATTTCTGATTTTGCTGCAAATTTATTTACTATTTGGCAAACAAGCTTTTTAAGTAAAACGGCATTAATCTTGATTGGTATTACAAGTTTCAAAAAGAGTTTAGAAATTTAATCTGTTAATCTATGTAAAATATTCAATCATGGCTAATCTGACTACTCCTGTAGGCGCTTTGGATCACACCGATGGGAAACCAGGCGCTTCTGTTACACTGGTGGAATATGGCGATTACCTGAGTTTTCATTCTGCCGAAGCACATCCTTTGATAAAAAGGCTGATGAAGGAATTTCACACTGAAGTGCAATTTGTATACAGAAATTTTCCGGATGAAACGCATCCCGAATCCCTGATTGCTGCCCAGGCTGCAGAAGCAGCCGGTTTGCAAAATAAATTTTGGGAAATGCATGATCTTATATTTGAGCAACAGGAACAGCTTACAGAAGACAATCTTATCTATTTTGCAGAAACATTAAATTTAAATGTGGAGCAATTTGAAAATGACCGCACTAGCCAAAATGTGTTGTCAAAAATTGAAAGTGATATTGAAAGTGGCATCAGGAGCGCCGTAGAAGATACTCCAACATTCTTTATTGATGATGAAAGATTAGAGAATTATGATGAAACCTATGAGTCATTGTCCAACGCCGTACGCAATGCAGAATGAATCTCTTCTTTACTATGCCTAATGATTATCAGCTAATAGCAGATCTGTAGTAAAACGAGAAATAATCCTGATTGCTATTTTATTTATAATACTATTTTCTGATTCAAAAAGCAGAAGCGGTATTTTGATTTGAAAATACTTTTTTCAAAATATCAGTGATCCGGGCTGCAGGGTTTTTTCGGATTTCCTGTTCTTCAACGCCGATTTTATAAAATAATCCATCAAGTGCTTTTTCAGTTACGTAGGCTGTAAGATCAGTGTTGACGGGTTGGCTGCTAAAGCGGTTGTAAGCCTTAAAAATATCGCTCCAGTATTTTGTAGCGTTTGTCTTATCTAATGATTTGGAAATTATCGGTTTGAAAGCAGCCGTCAATTGCGCGGTAGTTTTTTGCTTCAGATATTCGGTGGCAGCAGTATTTCCTCCTCTTAGAATTCCAAACGCATCCTGGATAGTCATTTGTTTTATTGCACTGATAAAAATATCGCCCACATATTTGGATGCATCCTCAGCGGAACGGTTCATAGATAAAATGGCTTTATCTACTACACTTCCCAGCCCCACATCTCTCAACGTTTTTTCAACTTTTTGCGCTTCAGAGGGCATCATAATTTTGACCAAAGCATCTTTATAGAATCCATTCAATGCAGAAAGTCTGGTGGTTGCAGTATCGGTTCCAAGTTGCAGGGCAGTCTTTAATCCTTCTACAACTTCAGCAGTGGTAAGGTTTCCACTGCTGTTTCCCACGGAATCCATAATACTTTTTGCTGTATCGCAACCGGTAAAAGAAAATAAAATTATCAATCCTGATAAATAAAACTTCTTCATAATTCTTTTTTTAATTAAGTTCAAGTACGATGCCAAAAAGGGTTAGCTTTTTTTTATAATTCAATACCGATCTTCCTCATTAAGATGGAAGCGTTCAAACTATTGCAAACACCAGGCTTCAGGTGATAATCAAAATATAATTCGTCATTACTCACCTGCACATCAAAATGGTAATTCAAAATATTTTTAGAAAAATCTTCTTTTAAGTTCGCCAGTTCGAGATCGTGTGTGGCAATAATAGCGGCGGCTTTCTTTTTAATCAATTGCTTAATTAAGGCCTTCGAACCCGTATGCCTGTCAAGGGAATTGGTACCTCTTAAAATTTCATCCAGCAGGATAAAAACCTTTTCACCGGCATTTACTTTTTCAATGATAGTTTTTAATTTTTTTAGTTCAGCATAAAACGTGGAAGTGCTTTCTTCGAGGTTATCGGTGATACGCATGCTACTGATCAACTGAACATGAGAAACAGAAAATGACTGCGCACAAACAGGAGCGCCTGCCATTGCCAACACAATATTTATTCCGATACTTCTCAGGTAAGTGCTTTTGCCAGCCATGTTAGAACCCGTTACCAGCATGAGTTTGGTGTTTCCAGGTATGTCAATAAAATTATTGATCCTCTTTTCTTCCCGAATCAAAGGATGCCCGATTTCTTTTCCTTCAATTGAAAAATATTCATTATTGACAATTGGAAAAATCCACGAAGGATGATTAAAGCGTATAATCCCAAAGCTATTCATGGCTTCAAAACCGGCAAGTGTTTGAAACCATGAATTGAAATTATTTTGCTCCGTACTTTTCCACTTTTCCAGGTCAAGCACTTGTTGTAAATTCCACAAAAGCAAAAGATTTAAAGGCGCTGATAGCACAAGATTGTAGCGGATATCCAGCTTATCCAATATCTTTTTTATTTTTAAAATATCAGCCGAAGCTTTTTTGTTTTGTTGGATAAAAACCGATTGCAATTGTTGCAACAGGCTACTCTCAAACTTTTCATTTTCTACTAATACAATAGTTGAATAGAGTGTACTGAGTTCATCGGCGACTTTTGATAATTGTTCGTGAACAGGTGCGATGTATTTATTGATTTGGTAAGCGATGATCGCAAACAGGAATAATGAACCATAAAAAATAGTATCTCCGACTTCTTTAAAAATATATAAAACCACCACACTTAAAATAATAGCAGGCAAAACATAACGAAGCCATTTCCATGCTGTAAATCCTGAAAATACATCAGGTTCTTTCATCCATTTCTCAAGACGGTTTTTGGTAGAAAAAGTAATTCTATTTTTTTTGCCGCTGGCCTGTAAATCCTGTATCCATACCGTTTTTGCAGATAATTCCTTTATTGCTTTCTGACGTTCTGCAATTTCAGAAATGCTTGCCGGAGATTTCAAATAGTCAGCTAATTGCTGGCTTCCTGGCTCAGAGGTAGTGCGGTTCAAATATTGAAATAAAGACGCTCTTCCAAAAATATCGAGATCATTTGCATAAGCGTGTTCTTTGGGAATATGCTCTGCCCCATCTTCAAAAACAAAATAATTTCCGTCAAGAAATTGCAATTCATTTTCGTTGATATTTATTAGTTTACTGGTGTGCTCAATTGTAGCATGGTTTTTTAGATCCGCTTTTACCAGTTGAATGAAAACAATCAACAGCAAAATAATGGCTGCAATTACATATCCAATTCCTAATGACCACAGGAAATAAAATGCAGCAACGATGGCAATGATGGCGCCAAGCCTCAGCCAGGCAAAAGAGGACTTCCTTTGCTTCAGCTTATTCAATCGTACATTTAATTCTTCTAATCTTTTTTGATAGAATTTTCCTGGCGCCATTATTTACTATTTCTTAAAAATTTTGTAAAAGTAATTGAATAAATGCTTTATGTCCTGTTGATAAATGAAAAGCTTTAATGGATAATTATGCAATTAAAGGAGAATTGGCATTTTCAGTAATTTCCGGATCAGTAAAGCAAACAATAAAGAGGATTTTTATTTTTGAAATTTCAAAACGGTATGCCAGTCGTTTGTTTTATTTCTCCCATTACAAAAATACTTTTTACGCTCCCGATGCTTTTTAAGGTGCCTAATACACCGAGCACAAATTTTTGATAGGCAGGCATATCCTTCACTAATATCTTTAATAGAAAATCATAATCTCCGGCGATGTTATAACATTCCACTACTTCGGGAATAGATTGAATTTCCTTTACCAGTTTTTTTCCGTTTTCGCTGGTATGTTGTTTCAAAGAAACATTGCAAAAGACGGTTAACCCTTTCTCTAATTTTTCTTTATCAAGCAAGGCAACATATTTTTTTATATACCCTTCTTTTTCCAGCCGCTTGATGCGCTCGTGAACAGGAGTGGTAGTGAGATGCAGCTTTAAAGAAATTTCCCGGTTGGTAATGTGGGCATCTTCCTGCAGCATTTTCAAAATGGATTTGTCAATTTTGTCTAACATTTTTTGAAAAGTATATTTTGCTGCCAAAGATACTTCTCCTGAATGCATTTAGATATTTTTTCTATTTATTTTTTAATAGCAGCAAAAAAGTCTAAACTTTTCGTTATTCCAAAGGATATTTGTCTTGTGCATAGCTTTGCCAGCAAACCTTTAAAATCATTATAATGCTTACCCACAATTTAGGTTATCCCAGAATAGGCAACCACCGTGAATTAAAAAAAGCCAATGAACAATATTGGGCAGGAAAAATTTCAGCTATTGAACTGGAGCAAACCGCCAAAAATATTCGTCACCAAAACTGGCAATTACAAAAAGAATCAGGAATTGATTGGATCCCCAGCAATGATTTTTCTTTTTATGATCATGTGCTGGATACCTGCATGATGGTGGGAGCCATTCCTGAAAGATACCATTCATTAATGGAACAGAAACAATTGCCTGATATTGACTTGCTTTTCGCGATGGCAAGGGGTTACCAAAAGGAAGATTTTGATATTACCGCGATGGAAATGACCAAGTGGTTTGACACCAATTATCATTTTATCGTTCCCGAATTTAAAGCGAACCAACATTTTTGTTTCTTCTCCAAAAAAGTAATTCATGAATTTCAGGAAGCGCAAAGAGAAGGATTGAAAACCAAGCCGGTCTTGTTGGGGCCTGTGTCTTTCCTGCTTTTGGGAAAAGAAAAAGAAGAAGGTTTCCATCGTTTGGAATTGATTGAAAAACTGTTGCCGGTTTACCTGAAAGTTTTGAAAAGTTTAGATCAGGCCAATGCTCATTACATTCAGTTTGATGAGCCTTGTTTATCGTTGAATCTCACCGATACCGAAAGAAAAATTTTTACAAAAGTGTATCATGAGATTAATAAATCTTTTCCGCATTTGCATATTATTCTCGCCACTTATTTTGAATGTTACGGCGATAACCTGCAAACGGTTTTGCATCTGCCCGTACAAACGTTGCATCTGGACCTGGTTCGTTGTCCCAACCAGTTGGATGATATTTTGGAAACAGATATTTCTAATTCCAAACTTCATTTTTCCCTGGGCGTTGTGGAAGGAAGAAATATCTGGAAAAATGATTTTGCGAATTCGCTTCAGTTGATCAACAAAGCAAAAAAGGCTATCGGCGCTGATAGGATTTTGATCGCTCCTTCCTGTTCATTGCTGCATGTTCCCTGCGACCTGGATCTGGAAACCGATGAAAAAAATCTTTCTGCTGAAGTGAAAAACTGGATGGCTTTTGCCAAACAAAAAATTGATGAAGTGGTAATACTGGCGGCCCTTTCAGCAGAAAACCCCTCAGAAGAAAGTTTACAAAAATTAGCAGAAAATAAAAAAGCGATTGAAAGCAAAAAAGAATCTTCACTCATTCACAAACCAAAAATAAAAGAGAGAATAAAAGCAATTTCTGAAAAAGAGGTTACAAGAAAAAATAGCTTTACCCGGCGGAAATCCATACAACAAAAAGAATTGAATCTTCCTTTATTCCCTACCACCACCATTGGTTCATTTCCGCAAACAAAAGAAGTGAGAAGCTGGCGCGTCCAATTGAAAAAAGGAGAAATTACGGCTGAGGAATATGATGCTTTGATAAAAAAAGAAATTGAAAAATCCATTCGCTGGCAGGAAAAGTTGGGTATTGATGTGTTGGTGCATGGTGAATTTGAGCGAAATGATATGGTGGAATATTTTGGTGAGCAATTGGAGGGATTTGTGTTTACTAAAAACGGTTGGGTGCAGAGTTATGGCAGCCGCTGTGTGAAGCCTCCCATTATTGTGGGCGATGTGGAAAGGAAAAATTCTATTACAGTTTATTATACAAAATATGCGCAATCGCTTACCGGCAAATTAGTAAAAGGAATGCTGACCGGGCCGGTTACTATTTTGCAATGGAGTTTTGTGCGCAACGACCAGCCACGCGCTGAAACCTGCATGCAGATTGCTTTTGCGATACGTGATGAAGTAATTGATTTGGAAAATGCAAACATCAAAGTCATACAAATTGATGAGCCGGCTATTCGGGAAGGTTTGCCTTTGCGTAGAGAGAACTGGCGTGAATATTTAAATTGGGCAGTGAAAGCATTCAGAATTTCTTCGTCAGGAGTAAAGGATGAAACACAAATTCATACCCACATGTGCTATTCCGAATTCAACGATATTATTGAAGACATTGCTACAATGGATGCCGATGCCATCACCATTGAAACTTCACGCTCGCAAATGGAATTGCTGGATGTTTTTGCAGCATTCAAATATCCGAATGATATTGGCCCGGGTGTATATGACATTCATTCGCCGAGAG
>JBIQMJ010000278.1:0-6347 GCA_044463445.1 Segetibacter koreensis | reverse complement strand
AAAACTAATTTTACTTTTTCAAGCCAGTCATTTTTCAGCTTACTAACGTCAATGGATACACGATTTTCTAAACTCTCTTCAAAAGCAGTCGGGGTAAACATTTCACCTGTGTAAGGCCAAATATCTGCAATCGCTTTTTTTATTCTTTTTTTGCTTTCATCCGTTCCATCGCCCAATCTTATGACCCAATCGCCACTCCATCTTACATGATACGTTACTTCTTTCAGCGATTTTTCTGCAATAGCTGCAAGTTGGTCATCTTTTGAATTGATTAATTTTTGATAAAAATAAAATTGCCAGGTGCTAAAGAAAAAAAGTTTGGTGATAGTAAAACTCCAGTCTCCGTTCGGCAGTTCGGCGATCAATAAATTCTTAAATTCATTCGCATCTCTCAAATACGCCAGGTCATCTTCCGTAATTTTTTTATCACTTTGGTCATTGATTAATTCAGAGGCATATTGATAAAAATTTCGTGCCTGGCCGATCAAATCAAGAGCAATATTTGTGATGGCAATATCCTGCTCAATCATCGGCCCATGGCCTGTCCACTCGCTCAAGCGGTGCCCCATCAGTAAAGAACTATCCGCAAGAAACAGTGTGTAGTTCACTAAATCATTTTTTGCGTTATTTGTTGATTTACTGTCCATTTGAAAAAGGTTTACATGCTGTTACATGTATTTTACTTCACCAGGAAGCTCATAAAAAGTAGGATGGCGATATACTTTATCATTGGCAGGATCAAAAAAGCTTTCTGCTTCATCGGGATTGGTGGAATGAATGTATTTTGATTCCACCACCCAAATGCTTACGCCTTCCATTCGCCTTGTGTAAACATCGCGGGCATTTTCTATCGCCGTTTTTGCATCGGCTGCATGAAGGCTTCCCACGTGCTTATGATCAAGCCCCTGTTTGCTTCTTATAAAAACTTCCCAAAGTGGTTCGGAATTGTTCATTGATATTGATTTATTTCGAAGGTATAATCTGCGATATTTCTTTATCTACTAAATTTTTAAACATTTGTTTCTTTTAAAGCCAATCCTTTTTGAAAAATCTTTCTGTTGCTGTTTTCAGTTAACAATAATTAAAGCCTGGAAAATTTCTTTACAATTATTGTTTTATTTCTTTTTGTGCCTCCTTTGTGACCTCAAACGTTTTCAAACAACTAACAGGGCTCTACAACAATTTCTTTCTTCTTCTTTTCCGCATGCGCTGCGGCCGCTTCTCTTACTCATGCACCGTCTTCATACGCATTGATCCGCGTACTTAACCGTTCTTTATTGCATGGCCCATTTCCTTTTATCACGTTCCAAAATTCATCCCAATGAATTTCTCCAAAATCATAATGGCCTCGTTCGTCATTCCATTTTAAATCAGGGTCGGGAATGGTAATACCTAAAATATCGGCCTGGCTTTTACAAACGTCCACAAACTTTTGTCTTAGCTCATCATTCGAAAATCTTTTTATCTTCCATTTCATGCTTTGCGCAGTATGAGGAGAATCGTCGTCGTTGGGCCCAAACATCATCAGGCTCGGCCACCACCACCGGTTCAGCGCATCCTGCGCCATCGCTTTCTGTTCTTTGGATCCGCGGCAAAGCGTTAATAAAATTTCGTATCCCTGCCGCTGATGAAAACTTTCTTCTTTACAAATCCTGATCATCGCTCTCGCATAAGGCCCGTACGAAGCGCGGCAAAGAGGCACCTGGTTCATGATTGCTGCGCCATCCACGAGCCATCCAATTGCTCCCATGTCGGCCCACGAAAGAGTGGGATAATTAAAAATGGAAGAATATTTTGCTCTGCCGCTCAAAAGCTGCTCTGTCATTTCTTCCCGTGAAATATTTAAAGTTTCTGCTGCACAATATAAATACAATCCATGGCCGGCTTCATCCTGAACTTTCGCGAGGAGGATTGCTTTCCTTTTTAAAGATGGCGCGCGGGTAATCCAGTTTGCTCCCGGCAACATGCCAACGATTTCGCTGTGCGCATGCTGGCTGATCTGCCTTATCAACATTTTGCGATAATCTTCCGGCATCCAGTCTCTGGGTTCAATTCTTACTTCTTGCTCTATCTTTTCTTCAAAATGGGACAAATCTTTTTCATTCATTTGATAGAAGGTTTGTTCTCAAAGTTACTGATTTTGATAAGGAATAATAGCAGCTAAGAGGTTAAAAAAGGAAAATACGAATAAGCAAAATTTGTTGCTTTACTCAGGCCTGGTCGTAATCGACGACTACTTTTTTAGAACGGGGATGAGACTGACAGGTGAGAATATAGCCGGCTTTTATTTCACTTTTTTCAAGCCCATAATTGGCTTCCATTTCTACTTCGCCTTCGATTAGTTTTGCTTTGCAACTGCAGCAAACTCCGCCTTTGCAGGCAAAAGGAAGATCAGCCCCCAAATCCAGGCCTGCATCCAAAATCGTTTTACCATTATAGCCGAGATTGAACTGAAAAGTGCGCCCGTCAATCCGCATGGTTATTTCACTTCCTTCTTCTGTCGTTGGTTGGGCCGCTTCAAAAATTTTAGCAGGTTCTTTGTCAGGAGTAGTAAATAATTCAAAATGTATTTTTTGCGAATCAATTCCCCGGCTGGTTAAAAAGTCTTTGGTGGAATGAATTAAAGGTTCAGGGCCGCAAATGAAGAAATTATCTATCGAATTAAAATTCATCAATCGTGAAAGCTGCTGAAGTTTGTTATTATCGATTCTTCCATAGTTAAAATCTGCTTCAGTCTGTTCCCTCGAAAAAATATAATGTATGGAAAATCTTTTCAGGTATTTATCTTTTAATCCCTCGAGTTGTTCTTTAAAAATCACAGAGCTTAAGCCTTTGTTTCCATAAAGTAAAGTAACCACGCTTTCTTTTTCTGTGCTAAGAATGGTTTTGATAAGAGAAATTACGGGTGTAATTCCACTTCCGGCGGCAATGAAAAGATAATTTTGTTTTTGAGCAGGACTGAAACGCGTATAAAAATTTCCGGTAGGTGGCAATACATCAAGAACATCGCCTTTTTTCAGTTGTTCATTGGCAAAAGTGGAGAAAGCGCCACCCTGAACTTTTTTTACTGCCACCCGTAATTCATTTTCAAAAGAGCCACTGCAAATCGAATAGGAACGGCGTATTTCTTCGCCATTAAATTGTTTTTTCAAAGTAATATTCTGCCCTGCTATAAAGTTGAATTCTTCTTTAATTTCTGACGGAACAATAAAGTCTATTGAAACGCATTCGTCTGTTTCCCACCTTATATCTTTGACAGTAAGTTTATGAAAATGAATAGCCACGTTTTTTGTTTTTTTTATTTCAAAGGTACGCCGCCACCTTGCATTTTATTTTTATCAAAAGGCTAAAATGTTTATTAAAAGCGGAATAAATTAAAAAGAAAACAGGAAAAGGTAATTTTGTGATTAAAAATTTATTGCTAATGCAATTACAACCGGTTGACAGAGTTGAAAATATATCAGGCGAAGATTTTAAAAATAATTATTACCGGCCACAAAAACCGGTTGTGATTACAGAACTGGCCAGGCAATGGCCCGCCTTTCAAAAATGGTCCTGGGATTATTTTAAAGAGATAGTCGGTGATAAAAAAGTCGGGCTTTACAACAATGTGAAGAGTGACGCTTATACGCCCATAAATACTGCAGATGATTATAAAACATTTGGCGAATATATTGATATGATCCAGAAGGGGCCGGCAGGGTGGCGAATTTTTTTGTTCAATATTTTTGACCATGCGCCTCAATTGATTAATGATTTTACATGGCCGGAGCACCTAATGACTGGTTTTGTAAAAAAATATCCAATGCTTTTCACAGGGGGTGCGACCTCTATCACACACATGCATTTTGATATTGACCTTTCCCATATTTTACATACTCAATTTGGTGGAAGAAAAAGGGTTTTGCTGTTCCGTTATGAAGAGCAGCACAAGTTATACAGGAAGCCTTTTGAGGTGTTGAGTCTTGCAGATTTTTCCAATTACTATAAAGGAAACGGAACGCCGGATTACGAAAAATTTCCGGCTTTGAAATACGCAGTGGGCTATGATTTAATTTTAAATCCCGGGGATACTTTATTTATGCCGGCGGGCTACTGGCACCACATGGAATATTTGGACAGTGGTTTTGCTATGAGCCTGAGAGCGCTTCAGAGTTCACTATCAGGAAAGGCAAAAGGCGTTTGGAATTTATTCGGGATGAGAAGTATTGATACTGTGCTGAAAAAAACCGCTCCTAAATGGTGGTACGATTTCAAAATAAAAAAAATTGACAGGTTGGCTAATAAAGAAATAAAAAAAATTTCAAATTAAAATATTAGAATTATTGTTTAAATCAATAATTATATATTAATTTAGCATTCCCATCTTTCCTCCTTTTCCTATTTTATAAAAGACCGTACACTTTCCAATAAGTCCAACTAAATAGCCAAATTGATTTTTTGAATAATTGGTTTAAATTATAGATTACCTTATTAGAATTTTAACAGGAGAATAAACTTTTTCTTGTGGTTTCAGAGGTAAGCAAGGCCGGTGATTTTTATCACTGGCCATTTTTTTGCGGGATAAGATTGCGTAGTTTTCTTACATTTATTGATCACATTATCATTTTGCAATTTATAACCTTAAAAATTTTGGCGATGGAAGATAATAACCCAAGCATTAAAGAAGAGAAGCTCAATTATCAGATCGACGGAACGGAATATTTCAATTACGTTTATTACAACGCATCCAATAATGAAAAGCGGCCCGCAATAATTGTAGTGGATGAATGGTGGGGGTTGACTGATTATGGAAAAAAAAGGGCTCGCGGTTTGGCCAACCTGGGATATATTTCCATGGTAGTGGATATGTATGGAAATGAAAAAAACGTGAAAGATCCGCAAAATGCAGGAAAATTGGCCTCGGTGATTTATAAAGAGCCTTCGCTGGCGAAAAAATATATCGATACAGCAATTGAGCATTTAAAAAAATATTCTCAAACAGATCCTTCCAAAATAGGCGCTATAGGCTATTGTTTCGGGGGTTTTGTGGTATTAAATGCCGCTAAACTTGGCTCAGACCTGAAGGGAGTGGTTTCTTTTCATGGCGGTCTTTCCGGCGCTAAACCCAATAAAGAAAAAATGAAAGCAAAAATCCTGGTTTGTCATGGCGCAGATGATCCATTTGAAAACCCAAATGTTGAAAATTTTAAAAGAGAAATGGATGAGGCCGGAGTGGATTATACGTTTATTGTTTATCCCGGCGCAACTCATGCTTTCAGCAATCCGAAAGCCACTGACAGAGGAGAAAAATTCAATATGCCGATAAGATATAATGAAGCCGCAGACAAGGCTTCATGGGAAGAAATGAAATCGTTTTTTGAAAGTATATTTTAAAATAGCAGGGAGGTAAGGGCAGTAAAGGCACATTTAGGAAAGATTTTTATTTTGCAGAAAGTAAAAAGGCCATCAGGTTTCCCAATCTGGTATAAAAATCTGTAAAGTATTCTATGCTATTTTACCTATTAATTAACCAGTAAAAAATCATCTCCCAAATTCCTTTTAAATTTGCGTGATGGCGGAAAATAAAGAAAGAAAAAAATTACTGGATCTGAGCGCCCTGCGAAAAGTTTTTGCTTATGCCCTGCCATACAAAAACAAGATATACACTTCTATTTTTTTGTCAGTTATTCTGGCGGTCCTTTCTCCGCTGCGTCCTTATTTAATTCAATATACGGTAAATCATTTTATTAAGGATAGCAATGTCCGCTGGTTGATTCTTATCACTATTATTCAAATTGGGCTGTTGCTGGTGGAAACCTTACTCAGCTTTATTTTCAGGTATCTTACTTCCTGGCTGGGACAAACGGTGGTAAAGGATTTACGCGTCACAGTCTATAAAAAAGTGTTGAATCTGAACCTTCGTCAGTTCGACAAAACACCTATTGGAACGTTGACCACGCGCACTATAAATGACATAGAATCTATCAACGATATTTTCTCCAATGGCCTGATACCTATCATTTCTGATCTTCTTTCTATTATTGCGATTCTGCTGTTTATGTTTACAGCCGATTGGCGTTTGTCGCTCATCAGCCTTGTCCCATTCCCCATTTTAATTATCGCTACCTATTTTTTTAAAGAAAGCGTAAACAAATCTTTTATAAAAGTGAGAAACGCAGTGGCAGCTTTAAACGCTTTTGTACAGGAGCATCTTACAGGAATGAGCGTGGTACAGGCTTTTGCGGTCGAGGATAAAGAATTTAATAAATTCAAAGAGATTAATAAACAACATAGGAACGCGAACATAAAAGCTATATTCACCTATTCTGTTTTCTTTCCGATTGTGGAAATTGTATTGGCTTTTT
>JBIQMJ010000277.1:0-6349 GCA_044463445.1 Segetibacter koreensis | reverse complement strand
CCAAAGAGCACAAAGATTCACAAAGAAGAAAGGGTTTCCCCTTCGTGCACCTTGGTGTGCTTCGCGTCTTAGTGTGAAAAAAAAGACAACCTCACACAAAGCCCCAAAGAGCACAAAGATTCACAAAGAAAAAAGGGTCGTTTCACAAAGAGGTCATTCTTACAGTTACTCAATTAAATATTGTAAATTTGATAAAAAATATCTATGCTACAAGTAACCGGAACATATTACAATGGAAAAGTTCATCTTGAAAACATCATACCTACAGAACATCCGATAAAAGTAATAGTTGTATTTGAAGAAGATATTGATCTATCCGAGTCAAAAAGATTAAAATATTCAGATTTTTCTTTTGAGAAGAGCAGGGACATACTAAAAGATACCATAGGTTCTTTAAGCGAAGCGGTAATAGAAGAAAGAAGAGATTCATGAAAATCTATTTAGATACTTCTTCCTTATTTAAATTGTATCAAAAGGAACCTGGTTCTGCACCTGTTGAAGAAATTTTTACCAACAATAGAATTACAGATATTTTTATTTCAGAAATAGCAAAAGTAAAATTTGTTTCGGCTTTGTACAAAAAAGTAAGAATGAATGAAACGAGGTTGGAAGATGCAAAAAGAGCCATCAATTTATTTAATGATGACATAGAGAAATAATTAATTGTTCCCATCGAAAAGAATTTAATAATTAAAGCGAAACAATTAATTATAATGTATGGAATTGACGGTTTAAGAACCCTCGACTCAATTCAATTGGCTTCTGCATTAGCAGTAAAGAATGAGGTAAATAAATACTTCACTTCTGACAAATTATTGCGTCTTCTTTTTGAGAAAGAAAACCTTCTGCTTTAATTAGTGGCAAATAAACCTTCTTCGTTTTTCATCTTTACCACAAAGACACTAAGGGCAGAAAGAAAGATATCCTCACACAGCATGGAGTCAAAAGCAAGAAACGATTATGAAAAAAATATTAATTTTGACCTATGCCAGCAACATTAAATTTACAAGACATACTATCTAATATCCAAAAATTGGATAAGGCTCAGCAATTCACTTTACTCGAAAAGCTGGTAGCAATAATTAGAAAAGATGACGTAACAAAAAAGCCTGTTAACCTTTCAAACATTTCGGGAATCGGATCAAAAGTATGGCAATCATCTAATATCGATGAATACATTTATAAGGAAAGGCAATGGTAATAAGCAAACTTATTGATCAAATAGTTTTCTCGACACAGGTCCCTTAATTTACTTTATTGAAGGACATTCTGAATATCAGCAAAAGTTGAAAGAATTGTTTCAATTGAATGATGAAGAAAAAATAAAATTCTTCACCTCCAATATCACACTTTTGGAAGTACTGGTAAAGCCATTGAGAATGAAAGAAAATAAAATAGCAGATAAATATAAATCTATTCTTATAAATGCTAAAGGGCTGGATATATTTGACGTTACTATTTCTGTTTCCATTAAAGCTGCTGAACTGAGAGCCCAATACAATGTGCGCACACCTGATGCTATTCAGCTTGCGACCGCAATTGACCAGAATGCGCACTACTTCTTAACCAATGATCATAGATTAAAACCTGTTAAGGAGATAAATATTATAACGTTGGATGAATTAAATAAGTCCTTATAAAATGCCTTCATTCCTTAATACCCGCCGCGAATTTGTAAAAAATACCGGGGCGCTTGGTCTCGGGTTGGTTACGCTACCTTCATTGCTTTTTAAAAAAAGTAATAAAGAAAAAGAAGAGGTGAGTAAAAAGATTGTTTGCGTCGGCGGCCACCCGGATGATCCCGAAAGTGGCTGTGGAGGTACTTTGGCCAAACTACGAAATGCCGGGCATGAAGTGACGATCATTTATTTAACCACCGGCGAGGCAGGCATCCCTGGCAAAAGCCATGAGGAAGCTGCTGCCATCCGCAGGCAGGAAGCCATCAATGCCTGTAAAATATTGGATGCAAAACCCGTCTTTGCCGGCCAGGTCGACGGCGATACGATTTGTAATAATGAATGGGTAGGCCGTATCAAACAACTAATCATGGAGGAAAAGCCCGATATTGTATTTACCCACTGGCCGGTGGATTCTCATAAAGATCACCAATCGGCTAGCTTACTCACGATTCAAAGCTGGCTGAGGGATCCCCAACAGTTTTCGCTTTACTTCTTTGAAGTGTGCATCGGTGAACAAACCATGATCTTCCATCCTACGGATATTGTAGATATAACCGATACGCAGGAGCAAAAGAAGAAAGCGGTTTATTGCCACGCCAGCCAGGATCCTCCGGGAATTTATGCCTGCGGCCATGCGGCTATGGAAGATTTTCGCGGAAGAGAATTAGGGGTAAAAGCGGGAGAGGGGTTTGTGAGGATGGTAGGCAAGAAGCAGTCTAATGTGCTGATTAGTTAATTATCGCCAACGTGATTTTCCCCCGGTCGGGACGCTTGTCTTCGGCGGCCTGAACGATAAAATAAATTGATCTAATCCTGAATACGGTTCAGGCGGCTTGAAGCCTCCCGACCCTTTCAACCCGATCGGGACGCTTGCCTTTTGGCGGCCTGAACGATGGAGATGTAAAGTTTCATTATAACGAAACTATCCCTATCTTTGCTATTGAATAGTTTACAAGAATGGAAAATTACTTTGAGATAGTTTTTCTTAACGAAACATTTGAATTTTTAAAATCACTTGACACTAAACATTCAAACAAAATTCTTTACAACATTAGAAAGGCACAGCAAAAACACGACCCTGAATTATTCAAAAAACTTACTGACGAGATATGGGAGTTCAGAACGCTGTTTCAAGGATTACAGTACAGACTTTTGGCATTTTGGGACAAGACAGATAAAGCAAATACCCTGGTTATCTCGACACACGGATTTATTAAAAAACAAAATAGAATTCCCGACAATGAAATTGAAAAAGCTGAAAAACAACGTACAAAATATTTTAATGACAAATTAAAAAATAGAAAATGAAGACTTACACACTAGATGAAGTTCAAGATAAAATTATCGGTAAAAAAGGGACACCAAACCGTGACAAGTTTGAGTATGAGTTACAAATGGACTTAATTGGAAAAGCGATTAAAGAAAGCCGACAAGAACGTAATTTGACTCAGGAACAACTTGGACAACTTGTTGGTGTACAAAAAGCACAAATTTCAAGACTTGAAAGTAATGCAAGCAATGTTACTATTGACACATTAATGAAAGTTTTCACTGCATTAAAAGCTAAAGTGAAACTTCAAGTGGAACTTCCAAATGCAAAATTCAACGTGGCAAGATAAAACCACAGTTAAAAAAATTATGGGATTCTAATGTGCTGATTAGATAATTAGTTGGTTAGCCAATGTGCTGAAATATTAGGTAGCCTACCCGGTCGGGACGGCCTGAACGATAAAAATAAAATTTATCCTGATTACGGTTCAGGCGGCTTAAAGCCTCCCGCCCCTTATACTCCGGTCGGGACGCTTGCCTTTGATGATGAAAAAATCATTTTCGGAAAATATCTTACGGCATTTTTAAGAGTTTAGGTTATATTTGATAAACATTTTATCTGTAAACTCTTTCAAACCTTTTATCATGGATAAGACAATTCACCAGGGAAAAAATGTGAAGCGCTTTAGGGAAATGATGGGGATTAAACAGGATGCGCTGGCCTCTATGCTCGGTGATGACTGGAACCAGCAAAAGATCTCCCTGCTGGAGCAAAAGGAACAGATAGATGACCCTTTACTGGAACAAATTGCCGCACAACTGAAAGTGCCGGCTGAAGCTATAAAAAAGTTTGATGAGGAAATGGCGATTTTCAATATCCAGAACAATTATGAAGGTTCAAATACCGGTGCGAGTGGGGTTTATACAAACAATAATAACTGCACTTTCAATCCTCTCGAAAAATATGTAGAGGCAATGGAAGCCAATAAAGCCCTTTATGAGAGGCTTCTTCAATCCGAAAAGGAAAAGAATGAACTGTTACAGAAAATGCTGGATGAAAAGAAATAAATTTTAGTTCTTAATTTCTGTTCTTTTGTGCCTTTGAGCCTTTGTGGCAAGAAAATAAAAAGGGTTGAGCCGGGTAGTAACCAACGTTCACATGACGTTTTCCTTTTAGAAATCTATGTATGTTACAAGTAAAAAACAGGCTTTTACAGGCTATTTTCTTTATGTCTTCTTCGGGCCAAGTCCGTCAATGACGGAGATGGGGCGAAGGAAACAATACCAAAACAGCCGGAAAACATGGGTAAGCAACGCGATATTAAATTAAGGGGCACGGTGGACAACGTCATTTATTACCAATGGCGGAACATTCATTGTATGCGTTCCGTTCCTGCCAGGGTAAGGCAAAGCAGCAATACAAAAATTGCAGCAACGCAATTTGGCCTTGCAGTAAAAACCGCGGCGGCTCTCAGGGCAATGTTGAAACCAGTGCTGCCTGATCCCACGAACAATGCCATAAGATATGAACTGGACGGGGCATTTAGAAAATGGCTGCATACCGATCCTTTGGAAAAGACTGAGCAGGAAACAGGTATCCCATTCTTTGAAGATTTTAGTTTTAATAAATCCGCTACTCTTGGCAGGTTATTCCGGGTGGTGAAGGTAAACCGGGCAATTGACGATAGCCTGTTGATACAAATGCCGGCTTTCAATCCTTTACGGGATGTATCCGCGCCAAAAGAAACCAGCAGTTTACAATTGCAATTTACAGCGGCAACTCTTTCTTTCGATGACCAGGTACCTGGCAAATGTGTAAGCATAGATTGGCGGATTCCTTATGAAGATAAAATAGTGCCACTACATGAAGTTATCTTACCAGGGTTGACTGCACCCCGATCGCTGGCACTGATGGTTATGGGAATACGATATTATCGTGGAAATCAAATAATGATTGACCAGATGCGGTGGAAACCCATGGGGATTGTGGGAAGTTTTTATAATTGAGTATCATGTGCAGGCCCAGGAAGATGGTGTTTATAAAAGATGTAAATTGGGTAAACCCTAATAATGGAAGAAACAATGGAACATGTAACATTTGAGACTGATAACAAAAAGGATATAAATTTATTAATTGCTATAGCGGAAAGGTTAGGAATTAAGAAGCATGTCATATCTAAAACAGACACCCGGGGGAAAAAAACAAAAAGCAAGTTTGATTTTTCTAAGTTGTATGGAAAACTGGAATGGAAGGGAGATGCCTTAGCAGAACAGAAAAAGATCAGATCTGAATGGAAATAAAATTGTTCCTTGCTACCAATGCAATTATTGCTTTATTAAAGGGAAATGAAAAATTAAAAAAAGCTGTCTATACCGCTTTCAGGTCCTTTGCAGTAATTCCTCAACGGTTCAGGCGGCTTAAAGCCTCCCGACCCAAAAAGTACCGGACATAATAAAGAAGAATGGATGTCCCTTCGTGCACCTTCGTGCACTTTGTGTCTTAGTGTGAAAAAAAAGAGAAAAACAGCCTCCCTCAAAGCCTAAAAGAGCACAAAGATTCACAAAGAAGATTGATTGGAAACCGGCAGGAATTGTGGGGAGTTTTTATAATTGAGAAAGAAGAATTGCTGCCCCGGTCGTTCATGCACCTATGGAAGATTTTCGTGGAAGAGAATTGGAGGTAATAGCAGAGAGGGATTTGTGAGGATGAGGGGGAATCTACAAGGTGGAATGGGAAAAATAAAAAAAATAAATTTTTGTTTGTCTGCTAATAATTTATCACTTTTTTTTCGATCCATCTTCGTGAGATTATTGTTGAATTAAGCGCACGGAAACGATCTTAATATAAATGAAATCTATCCTCAAATTTTTATTCGCAAAATTAGGTTATCGGATTGTAGAAACCAGCTATCACAAAAACCTGGTACATATCAATGATGTTTACAATTTTGTAAACTATGACACCATAATCAACAACGCCGATTTTCACCATATCCTTAAAAGGAAGATAGAAAAGGAAGACCCTATTTGTTGTTTTGATATTGGTGCGAATATCGGGCAAACCGCAAAAAAAATGCGCAGCTACTTTCCTGCCTCTACCATTTATTGTTTTGAGCCTGTGGCAAAGACCTATCAATTATTAGCAGAGAATGTAAAAGTTGATCAGGGAATAAAAGCCTTCAATTGATGAAATAACGCGAAAATTAAGAAGCGCTTTTACTCCAAACAGTAATGCACCAGCCCATTTAAAAATATACATTAGCAGGCGTAAGGCGGCACACCGGAAAATTGACAATGAAGATGAGATATTGCCCTTGCTGGAACAAAGTGGATTTAAAACTGTCTATTGTGAAGAAATGCCGTTTAAGGAACAGGTATCATTATTCAGTGAAACTTCAATT
>JBIQMJ010000276.1:0-6367 GCA_044463445.1 Segetibacter koreensis | reverse complement strand
GATTGAGAAAAAAGAAGTACTGCGAAACAATAAAAAAGAAAAGAAGTAAATTTTTTCATGTATTTTTTTGAATAAAAGTAATGGTTTAAATGATTTAGCATAAAAATCAAATCAATAACAGCTATGCCTACACTAACATGATAATTTCTATAAACCAAAATTTTTGAATTTTGGTTTATTCAATTTCCTTCAACTATTCGATTGTATCATCAATTTATTTCAAAGAAATCCGGAAATAAATTTTGTTATATTAGCATAGTGGATTTATTCGGTTCTTTTGCTCAATACGCTGATTTCATTTGTTACTTTAAAAGATAGACATGAAAAAAATTGGAATTTTATTCGGCCTTGAAAGAAGTTTTCCCGAAGCTTTTGTTAAAAGGGTGAATCAAAAAAATATTGAGGGAATAACGGCTGAACCGGTTTACATTGATAAGATAATCCAGGGTGAGCCGAGTGGCTATGATGTAATAATAGACCGCATTTCACAGGATGTTCCCTTCTATCGCGCTTATCTTAAAAATGCAGCGCTGTGTGGAACAACCGTTATAAATAATCCTTTCTGGTGGAGCGCTGATGAAAAATTCTTTAATAATTGCCTGGCTACCAAAATTGGTATACCTGTTCCCAAAACAGTTTTAATTCCATCAAGTTCCCTGCCGGCCGGCACGGTGGATATTTCATTTTCAAATCTTGCTTATCCGCTCGATTGGGAAACCATTTTTAATTACATTGGTTTCCCGGCATATATGAAACCCCACGCGGGCGGCGGTTGGAAAAGCGTTTATAAAGTGACCGGTGTTGATGATTTTTTTACCAAACATGGAGAGACTGGCGAACTGGTAATGATGTTGCAGGAAGAAATTGTTTTTGAAGAATATTACCGCTGTTATTGCATAGGCGGCAAAGAAGTTCACATCATGCCATATGAACCACGAAATCCACATCACCTGCGTTATGCTGCCGATTTTAAACCGGGAAAAGAAATGATGGAGCAGATGCAGGAAATCGTGCTGCGGATTTGCAAATATTTAGGCTACGATTTTAATACCGTTGAACTGGCCGTTCGCAATGGAATTCCCTATGCTATTGATTTCTGCAACCCGGCCCCTGATGCGGAGCTAACCAGTGTGGGAGAAGAAAATTTTAATTGGGTGGTGGAAACTGCTGCTAATTTTGCAATTGAAAAAGCGCTGACTCATACAGACAAAAAAGACAATCTTACCTGGGGTAATTTTTTGGAAAGAGCAGTGAAAGGAAAAAGTTTACTGTAAAAATCAACAAATGAGAAAATATGAAAAATATGAAATTGTGAAAATTGCAGCAACCTAATAAACCAATAACCAATAACACAATTAAATAATTATTCCAAAAAATATGGCTGCTATTTCTTACAAACATTTTACTATTGGAATTGAAGAAGAATACATGGTGCTGGATAAAGAAACCCGTGAATTAAAAAGCCATGAGCAAAAAATTGTCCAGGAAGGAGAAAAAATGCTCAAAGACAAAGTGAAAGCTGAAATGCACCAGGCAGTGGTGGAGGTGGGTACGGATATTTGCCAGAATATCGACGAAGCTTTCCTGGATGTGGCCAATCTGAGAAAAACGATCAGCAAAATCGCAGGCGATCTTGGGCTCGGCATAGGCGCTTCGGGCACGCATCCTTTTAGCCATTGGGAAAGGCAACTCATAACAGATCATGTGCGCTACAACGATATTGTGAAAGAATTGCAGGAAGCTGCAAGAAGTAATCTCATTTTTGGACTGCATGTGCATGTAGGAATGGAAAACCGCGAAATGGCTATTCACATTGCCAACTCGGCCAGATATTTTTTGCCACACATTTTTGCGTTAAGCACTAATTCTCCTTTTTGGGAAGGAAGATCTACCGGTTATAAATCATATCGTACTAAAATATTTGATAAATTTCCCCGCACGGGTATTCCTGATTTTTTCGACACTATTGAGGCATATGACAACTACATCAAAATTTTGGTAAAGACCAATTGTATTGATAATGCCAAAAAGATCTGGTGGGATCTTCGGGTTCATCCATTTTTTAACACGGTCGAATTCCGGATTTGCGATGTACCACTTACCGTTTATGAAACGGTTACCATTGCCGCTTTGTTCCAGGCAATTTGCGCCAAACTTTACAAATTGCGCATGCAAAACCTCAACTTCATTATGTATCCCCGCATGCTCATCAACGAAAACAAATGGCGCGCAAGCCGTTACGGTATCGAAGGCAGTATGATTGATTTTGGAAAAGAAAGTGAGGTAAACACACGCGTGCTTATTTATGAATTGCTGGATTTTATTGATGATGTAACCGCGCCTTTAGGTATCCGGAATACGATAGGATACGTACATAAAATACTTGAAGATGGCACAGGCGCTGACCGGCAATTGAAAGTTTTTGAAAACACGCTGAGCCTGCCTGCTGTCGTGGATTACATACAATCACAATTTTTAAATGGATTATAGCAAACGGATAAATAAGTAAGATTTCCACTTTTTAGTGGGAAGCTTTTATAAGAATCTCTTACTTTTAAACCTATCTTTGATACTACCAAATGATACTATTAAAATTATGAATCCTCCTTATAAAATAACTCCTGAAATTTTAATAAGTATTGCATCGTACATTGCATCTGCATGAAATATTACATCATAGCCGGTGAAGCTTCCGGTGATCTTCATGGAAGTAATTTGATAAAAGAAATCCAGAAAGTGGATGCTGATGCCAAAATACGCGCGTGGGGTGGTGATAAAATGGCCGCTGCAGGAGCCACGCTGGTAAGGCATTACAAGGATCTTGCTTTTATGGGTTTTGCTGAAATAGTAAAAAACCTTCCCGCTATTTTACGAAATTTTAAATTTTGCAAAAAAGATATTTCAGCTTTCCAACCGGATATAATAATTTTTATAGACTATCCGGGATTTAATTTACGCATGTCAAAATGGGCCAAAGAAAATAAATATAAAACGATATTTTATATTTCTCCTCAGGTGTGGGCGTGGAAAGAAAGCCGCGTGAAAAATATTAAAAAATATATCGACAAAATGCTGGTCATTCTTCCGTTTGAAAAAGAATTTTATAAAAAATGGAATTACGAGGTGGAATACGTTGGCCATCCCCTGGCAAATGTTATTGAAAAATTTAAAACTGATCATCCCGAAATACAAAAATCTGAAAACTCAATCGCTTTACTTCCCGGCAGTCGCATGCAGGAAATAAAAACCAAGCTTCCGGTGATGCTGGAAGCATCAAAAAATTTTCCTGAATACCAGTTTATAATTGCCAAAGCTCCTTCAATTGAAGATGATTTTTATAATGAATTCATAAAGGATTATACAAACGTAAAAACAATTTCCAATGACACCTATTCATTATTAATGAGATCCGTTGCGGCTTTGGTGACCTCAGGAACAGCTACTTTGGAGACCGCTTTATTTGGTATTCCTGAAATTGTTTGTTACCGTGCCAATCCTATTTCTTATCAAATCGCTAAACGGCTTGTAAAACTGAAATTCATCTGCCTGGTTAATTTGATCATGGACAAGGAAGTCGTAAAAGAATTAATTCAGAATGATCTTACACCGGAAAAAATCACTTCCGAATTAAAAAAAATTTTATTCGATCTTCAAAAAAAAGAAAAGATGCAGCAGGATTATCTTGAATTAAAACAATTACTTTCCGAAGGTGGAAACGCTTCTGAAAATGCTGCGAAAAGTATCTATGATTTTGTAAAGAAATCTGTGTAGCAGTAAACAAAGAAATGAGCGGCATTTTTATTTTAAGAAATCCGGGTTTATCTTCTTACCAATTGAATGATTAAAATAATCATCGCGAGTATAAAAAGAAGGATTGAAAGGCGATTAATAAAATGCATGGCCCTTGTCATTTTTGAATAATTAGTATCAGGGTCTTTTTTTACTATCCATAAATATTGACCTATTTGGCGCCAGATTCCCATGTTGCAAATGTAGCGATCAAATTCAAAACAGGTTAGCAATTGGGACCACATTAAATATAAAAATAATTTTTGAGGGTTGATTGTCTCAAACAGAGGGTCTTTTTTCCCCATTTTGTCTAAAAAATTTCAAGCTGAAAAACCCGGATAAATGGCCTGTAAAAAACCAATAAAATAATTAGTTCGTTATTCTGAATAACAATTTTTAAACCTTGCTCAAATGATTAAATCCGGGTAAATAATAGTGATCTATTCACCGTCCTTGAAAAGAACATGTTTATTTATGACTGTTTAAAATATTTGTTAAAAAAATAATTGAGAATAAATAAAAATAAATTTCGAATTGGACCTTCTTTTCTTTAATTTATTTATTATCTAATTAGCTGATTGAGTGTAATTTAATAGTGGAATTAAACTAAAATTCATTCAGAATTTAATTTCCCCTGCATTGTGTTAATATTCTTTTTTTACTATTTTTATTGAATTAAAATATTGGTATTCGATGTTTTTGGGTAAGATATTTTGCTTATTTAAATATGATACGCAAAAATTACGGGCGGAAGCAAAATAGCAAAATATGGCACGTTATGTGGTGAGATAAATTGCTAATAACTACTCATTTCTGATTCTTTAAGCAATACAATTATCTTAATATCCAGGAAATCAATAATAGTAGTGAGGAAACTATTACGTTATTTTAAATATTCTTAACATGAACCGTATTCTTATCGTTGATGATAATACAGATATTTTGTGGGTAGTTGAAATCATTCTTAAAAGATATGGATTTGAAGTAATGACCACTTTAAAAGGTGAAGAAGTGCTTTCCAAAACAAAATCTTTTTCACCACAGCTCATTTTACTGGATGTTTTTCTTTCGGGCGTAGATGGCATTGATGTTTGTAATACTTTAAAATCAAATCCGGCCACTAAGGACATCCCTGTCATTATGATCTCCGCGCATACCAACTTCAAAGAAATTAAGAAATTTTGCAAGGCAGATGATTTTATGGCAAAACCTTTTGATGCCAATGAATTGGTAAGGAAAATAAAATATTATATAGGAACCCCTGTAAAAGAATAATGAGCTCAGGCTTTTTGATAATGAAGCTTTCTTCCTCTTAAAAATTTTTCGCGGATGATTTCGTAGGTCTGCTTGTCATTCACTTTGCTTTCAAGCCATGAAATTATATCGAGGTAGGCAAATGCCCGTGTTTCAAATTTGCTTGTTTCAAATTGCCTGATCGTATTTAATAAATTTTCAAATTCAGGCTTTAATTTTTTGGCTGATAAATAAAATGATTTCCGGAGAAACCGGAAAATTTCCTCTTCTACCAAACTCAGGTTTTGCATTTTAGCCATAAAACGATAAACGGTTTTTACCAGGTATTCCAATAATTGAAAATTCCCCAATTCATAATGCGCTATCAAATGGAGTAACCGGGCATAACACTGCAGGTCACTTCTCAGGTTTACTTTCCAATTGATGATTTTATTCAGATAATCGATTGCATTGTCAAAATCTCCTGCGCCAAAATAAAGAGAAGCAATTTTGTAATAAAAGATCAGGCGGCGGTGCTGATCAAGGAATAAATTATAAGCGTCCAGTTGCTGTTCAATTTCATCAACAATGCTTAAGCCTTCCCTGAAAGTCCCTTCTAAAAAATGCCTGTTGAGCTTTGCAGTATAGAGATAAACGAAAACCTGAATTTTATTGTTATCATTCTTTTTTACGATATCTGAATCGCCAAATTCTTCCAGCATGGCAATGGTCTTATTAAAACCGGGATAATTCCTGAGAGTAAAATGAGCATTCAGAAGATTGTGTAACCCCTTAATATAATTTCCCGTTTCTATGGCAATCATCATGGGTTCTTCCAAAAAGAGATTCACCCACTTTTGGGTATGCCTGTAATACATTAAATAATCCTGGCGTATAAAAGCATACCAGCTATAGCTTTGGCTGAAGTACAATTTTTCATAAAAGCCATCCGGGTTTTTGATATCTTCAGTCAGGTGTAAATGGAAATAATTTTCTATTTCCTGTTCATCGGTAATATTCCTGGCAAGCCCGTTTTTAATATACCAGCTATATAATTGTAAGGCAAGATTGGAAAGTTTCGATTGTTTAATTAGCTTCTCATTAGAAATAGTTGCATCCTTCGTCAATTCATCAGCCCGATCCTGCATACTTCTGGTGATGTGGAGACTCTCAATCTTTTTTTCGAGGATTAAAACCTCAATGTAAAAATTTACCTGGCTGGTGGCCCGGGCGGTTTCTTTGATTTTCTCCAATATTTTAAGGCTTTGATGATAAAGACCTTTATTATAAAGAATGCGGGCATAATCCAATTGCTCATGCAATTGCAAATCAATATTTTCAGCGC
>JBIQMJ010000275.1:0-6378 GCA_044463445.1 Segetibacter koreensis | reverse complement strand
GCCAATAGTTTCGTAGCCAACTACTTCCTGCAAAATATTATAAGTAACATTTCCTGAGGCAAGGTTAGGGAAGATCAGTACATTTACATCTTTGTCTACCAGTTCGCTAAAAGGATAATTGTCTTTCAGTATTTCCTTATTAAAGGCAACGTTTGCCTGCATTTCGCCATCGATTACCAAACCAGGTTCAATTTGTTTTACAATATCCCGGGCCCTGGAAACTAATTTTGCTTCCGGCGAATTACTGCTTCCAAAATTAGAATAGCTCAGCATCGCCACATTAGGTACAATTCCAAAATTCCTCACCTCCTTTGCCACCATAATGGCAATGTTGGCAAGTTCTTCGGCAGTTGGATTAAAGTTTACAGTGGTATCAGCCAAAAACAAAGGACCTCTTTTGGTCATCAGAATGTACATTCCCGCTACACTTTCAGAACCTTCCTCCATTCCTATTATTTGTAGTGCCGGGCGAATGGTATCCGGGTAATTTTTAGAAAGCCCTGAAATCATAGCGTCGGCTTCCCCGGTTTCCACCATCATGCATCCAAAATAATTCCGGTCTTTCATTATTTTTTTAGCCTCATAGGCATTAAAGCCTTTTCGTTGGCGTTTGGCAAAAAACAATTCTCCATATTCCATTCGCTTATCATGGGTGTTATTGTTTTTAGGGTCAATAATTTGCATTTCTGAAATATCAATTCCTGCTTCGGCAGCAATGGATTCTATCTTTTCCTTGTCCCCGATCAGGATCGGAAAGGCTGCTCCTTCATCCTGCACCAATTGCGCGGTCTTTAAAACTTTCTGGTTTTCTGCATCGGCAAAAACTACTTTTTTAGGATTTTTTCGGGCCTTGGCTCCTATCATTCTCAATAAATGATTGTCAATTCCCAGCCTTTCATTCAGTTGTTGTGAATACGATTCCCAATCCGTAATTGGCTGCTGAGCAACGCCACTTTCCATGGCTGCTCTTGCAACAGCGGGGGCCACCTGCTGAAGCAAACGATTATCGAGAGGCTTGGGAATAATATAAGTAGGCCCAAAAAGAATATTTTTTTCATTGTAAGCCATAGTGACCAAATCCGGCACGGGCAAACGGGCGAGTTCTGCCAAAGCCTTTACCGCCGCGAGTTTCATAGGCTCGTTGATCTGGGTGGCTCTTACATCCAATGCGCCCCGGAAGATATAGGGGAATCCCAATACATTATTCACCTGGTTTGGGAAATCACTTCTTCCTGTAGCCATTATTACATCTTTTCGTGCTGCAATGGCTTTGTCATAAGTGATTTCCGGGTTGGGATTGGCCATAGCAAATACGATGGGGTTTTTTGCCATGCTCTTTATCATTTCTGAAGAAATTACATCTCCAACGCTTAAACCAATAAAAACATCGGCATCTTTCATCGCTTTTTCCAGGGTGAGATCGGGATCTTTGCAGTGGGCAAACTTTTTCTTTATTTCGCCTAAGTTCTCACGTGAAGAATGAATAACCCCGGTTCTGTCAAACATGACAAAGTTTTCAGGAGTGGCGCCAAGAGCCGCATACAATTGAACGCAAGCCATAGCAGCGGCTCCTGCTCCGTTTACCACAAATTTTACTTTATTGATCTTCTTTTTTTGAATTTCCAAAGCATTCAATAAAGCGGCAGCGCTGATAATAGCCGTACCATGCTGGTCATCGTGCATAACAGGAATGTGTAAACGCTCTTTTAATTTTTGTTCAATATAAAAGCATTCAGGCGCTTTAATATCTTCCAGGTTGATGCCTCCAAACGTAGGCTCCAGGGCTGCGACTATTTCTACGAATTTTTCAGGATCCGTTTCATTAATCTCAATATCAAAAACATCTATATCCGCAAAAATTTTAAATAAAACCCCTTTCCCTTCCATCACGGGCTTACCGGCCAAAGCGCCAATATTTCCCAGGCCTAAAACTGCGGTTCCATTACTGATCACTGCCACAAGGTTTCCTTTGGCAGTATATTGGTAGGCCAGTTCAGGCCTTTCATTTATTTCCAGGCAAGGCACCGCCACACCGGGCGAATAGGCCAATGAAAGATCTCTTTGTGTTTTTGTAGCTTTGGTCGGAATTACTTCTATTTTTCCCGGCCTTCCCTTTGAATGATAATCAAGCGCTTCCTGCTTTCTGATGTTTTTCCTCATAACTGATTATTAAATCTACGGCCATTCATGCCATGATATTTTGTATTAATAAGTAAAGATAGCTAATGTTATAAATTCTTTAAAGGGTTGCGGCAAGCCACGCCATAATATCCATTCCCTTTTTAATGGCGGTTTCATCAATATTAAAAGTGGGAGTATGAACGCCGGATGTCATTCCTTTTTTTGTATTGGCTACCCCCAGCCTGAAAAAGCAGGCAGGCAACAGGTGAGAATAAAAAGCAAAGTCTTCAGCGCCCATCCTCATCTCTGTTTCGCCCACATTTTCTTCGCCTTCCAATTCAATCGCCTTTCGTTTAGCCCTTTCCGTTAGTTTTGTATTGTTAACAACAAAAGGATATCCTACATCTATGTTAGCCTCAATTTCCACTCCCGAAATTTCTCCGGTTTTTTTGCAGATATTGCGAATAAGGTCGTGAGCTTTAAATCTCCATTCTTCATTCATTGCCCTGAAAGTGCCCATCAGATTCACTTCCGAAGGGATTACATTCGTAGTATTTCCTCCCTGGAATGACGTGATGGAAAGAACAGTCGGATTAAATGGATTGTTGAGACGGCTTACTACTTCCTGAAGGTTTACTACCAATTGTGAAGCGGCAAGAATCGTATCGGAGGTAAGATGAGGCGCTGCAGCATGGCCGCCTTTTCCTTTTACAGAGATATAAATTTCATCTGCACTGGCCATCACCATTCCGCTACGAAAACTTAATTTACCCACTTCAAGCCCGGGATGGACATGCAAAGCGAGGATGGAATCAGGCTTTGGATTTTCCAAAACCCCTTCTTTGATCATTAGACTGGCGCCACCGGGATTTTTTTCTTCACCGGGTTGAAAAATTAATTTGACGGTTCCTTCCCAATCCTCTTTTAATTCATTTAAAATTTTAGCGGCGCCAAGCAGGCAGGTAGTATGAACATCATGGCCGCATGCATGCATAACGCCTTCATTTTTTGAACGGTAATCCACCTCATTTTTTTCAGTTATCGGCAGTGCATCTATGTCTGCACGCAATGCAATCGTTTTTTTCTCAGGATTTTTACCTTTGATAATTCCCACAATGCCTGTGGCAGCCATTACTTCAAAAGCAATTCCGAAGGATTGTAATTGCTGTTGAATAAATTTTGACGTTTCAAATTCCTGGTAGCTCAGTTCGGGATGCGCGTGGAGATGACGGCGGATTTGAATAAAATCTTCAGCATATTTTTCGGATAGGTCTTGTATTTTTTCTTTAAGCATCTCAATGGCTTGATATCAGGCAAATGTAAAAAGAGTTTCGCTGATGAATCTCTTTTATTCTTTATGAATCTTATCCATGAAAATTATTTGTCTATTAAAAAATACCGTTATTTATTCATTTACTCCCAACTCAATAAAACCAAAATCAACTTATGAAAAGCATTATCGCAAGGAATTTCCTTAAATAGAAATCCTTTTTATTTGTTCGTTTACTGAAAATAAAAAAGCAGCCATACAATGACTGCCTTTTTTATTAAAGATTTGAAATGGTTTATGGTTCTGCAACGATTTTTCCGTGCATAGTGCCGAAGTGGCCGGGGAAGGTGCAAATAAAATCATAAACACCAGCATCAGGAAGAGTGAAAGTGATCTGGTCGCTTTCGCCTGGGCCTAATAATTTAGTATGTGCGATTACATCATCTTTCATTGATTCAGGAATGTGTTGGGTAGCTGCTGCGGGAACTGCAGCTTCACCAAATTTCTGTACATCAGTACCCTGTTGCAGTATCACTACATTATGAGACATTGCTGCTGCAGGTTGTTTACCTATATTCTTAAAATCTAAAGTGATCTTTTGGCCTGCTTTTACCTTGAAAAGTGTTTTGTCATATTTTAAAGCGTCATCACCGGTAAGGGCGATGTGGTCTGTAACTGAAACAGTATCAATTCCGGGAATATCTGAGCCCGGTGCTTCTGTTGCCGCTGCAGCAGGAGCTGTAGTGGTATCTTCTGTAGCTGTGGAATTTTCATCACTTGAACTATTGCCACCACATGAGGCAAGAAATAACATTGCTGCTGCTGCAGGTAAAAAAAATAATTTTTTCATGGTTTAAAGTTTAAATGGTTATTTAAGTGCCGCAAAATTAAAGCTTATTCAATTATAATAAAAAGTTCTTATGATTATTTAGTTATTTACTTCACCAAAATCAGAGTTTTTCCCAATATCGAAAATTCATAAAATAGATTTGAAAATTGTTTTGAAAAGTTAAAAAAAATGATTAAGGTTAATAAAGATTTATTCCATTTCAAAAAAATGTTTACTTTTGCAATCCTTTAAATTTCGGTACGTGTACAATTTAATATAATAATCCGTTTTAAGGGCTCTCTCATTTTAAAATATTTTAATTAAAATATGCCTTCAACTAAAGTAGCTCCGACACAAAGAATCAGTTTTGGAAAAATTGAACATTTGGCGGAAACTCCAGACCTATTAGGGATACAAATCCAGTCTTTTAAAGATTTTTTCCAGTTAGAAACTACACCCGATAAACGTAATGTGGAAGGGTTGTTTCGTGTGTTTAAGGAAAATTTTCCGATAAATGATACGCGGAATATTTTCATGCTGGAATTCCTGGATTATTTCGTTGACCCACCAAGATACACCATTGAGGAATGTATCGAAAGAGGATTGACTTATGCGGTTCCTCTGAAAGCAAAGCTCCGGCTGAGTTGTAATGACGAGGAACACGTGGACTTTCAGACCATCGTGCAGGATGTATTTTTAGGAAACATTCCTTACATGACGCCACGCGGTACTTTTGTAATTAACGGCGCAGAAAGGGTTGTAGTTTCTCAACTACACCGCTCCCCCGGTGTTTTCTTCGGCCAGAGTACGCATCCGAACGGCACAAAGATTTATTCTGCCAGGGTAATTCCTTTTAAAGGTGCCTGGATGGAATTTGCCACAGACATTAATAATGTAATGTATGCCTACATCGACCGTAAGAAAAAATTTCCGGTAACCACCTTGCTTCGCTCCATCGGCTATGAAACGGATAAAGACATTTTGGAACTTTTCGGAATGGCAGTGGAAGTAAAGGCTGATAAAAAAACGCTCGAAGCCAATATTGGGAAGAGATTGGCAGCGCGTGTATTACGCAGTTGGGTTGAGGATTTTGTGGACGAGGATACCGGGGAAGTGGTAAGCCTTGAAAGAAATGAAATTGTTCTTGAAAGAGACACCATTCTTGATGAAGAAAACATCGAATTGATACTTGAGCTGGATGTAAAAAGTGTATTTATCCAGCGTGAAGAAGTGAGCGGCGATTATGCCATTATATATAATACTTTAAATAAGGATACTTCTAACAGTGAAATTGAAGCGGTGCAGCATATTTACCGCCAGTTGCGCGGCGCAGATGCACCTGACGATGAAACTGCAAGAGGCATTATTGATAAATTGTTCTTTAGTGATAAGCGTTATGATCTTGGTGAAGTAGGCCGTTATAAAATTAACCGCAAACTTGGACTTGATTATCCTATCACCAAAAAAGTATTGACCAAAGAAGACATCATTGCTATCATTAAATACCTGGTTTTATTAACCAATGCTAAAAGTGAGATTGATGATATTGACCATTTGAGCAATCGTCGTGTGCGTACAGTGGGCGAACAATTATACGCTCAATTTGGAGTAGGACTTGCCCGTATGGCACGTACCATCCGTGAAAGAATGAACGTTCGTGACAATGAAGTATTCACCCCGGTAGATTTGATCAATGCAAGAACGCTTTCTTCTGTTATCAATTCTTTCTTCGGAACTTCACAATTGTCTCAATTTTTAGATCAGACAAATCCATTAAGTGAGATCACGCATAAACGCCGTATCTCAGCGCTGGGGCCTGGCGGTTTAAGCCGTGAACGCGCCGGATTTGAAGTGCGTGACGTTCACTATTCTCACTATGGAAGGCTTTGTACTATTGAAACTCCTGAAGGGCCAAACATTGGATTGATATCTACACTTTGCGTTCACGCGAAGATCAACGAAATGGGTTTCATCGAAACGCCTTATCGTAAAGTGAATGATGGTCATGTGGACATGAAAAAAGTGTATTTCCTAAGCGCTGAGGAAGAAGACACTGCTAAAATTGCGCAGGCTAATGCGCCTTTAGATGAGAATTCGGATTTTATATACGACAAAGTGAAATCACGTGAAACCGGTGATTTCCCGATTCTTGAAAAAA
>JBIQMJ010000274.1:0-6390 GCA_044463445.1 Segetibacter koreensis | reverse complement strand
GCATTATTTCTAATAATCTGTTGCTCGTTGTTATTATTTGCCATCATACTTTCAGCATGAATTCTGTAATAGACGTTCGTAACATCCGCGAAGAATATTTGATAGTTTCTAGCTAATCTCAACCACATGTCCCAGTCTTCAAATAAAAGTGTTTCATCGTAACCACCTACAGTTTTTACCAGATCAGTTAGCATCATCACAGTGGGCGCCGGAATAAAATTGCTCTTAATTAATTGAGCAAAAGAATTTTCTCTAAGAATGCCGTCAAATCCAATTCTGTCATTGTATTCCTGTTGTAGAAATTCACCCTTTGAATCAATCAATTTAACTTTGGAATAAAGTAAAGCAACGTCTTCATTTAATTTCTCAAATAATTCCACATCATCTTTAATTTTTTGGGAACGCATTATATCATCCTGCCCAAAAAGCTGCAGGTATTTTCCATTGGCCTGGTTTAATAAAATATTACAGGTTTTGGTAAGACCCAGATTTATCTCATTTTTTTGAATACTTAATGGCCAGCGGGAATGTGGTCTCCATCTATTACACAGTTCAAAGGAGCCATCGCGGGAACCATCGTCAATTATCAACAATTCAATATTGGAATATTCCTGATTATTGATACTATCAAGTGTTTCCAGTAAATATTTAGAACCATTATACACAGGAATACCAATTGAGACTAAAGGCTCATTCACCGGCATAAAAGGATTTAATTTTACTACTAACAAAAATCGTGTCTTCCTTAGTCATTCCGGGCCACAGTGGCAGACTAAGACAAGTATCAGCAAGTTTTTCTGATATGGGAAAATCTCCTTTTTTATAACCAAGATGCCGGTACGCTCCCTGCAAATGAGGTGGTATGGGATAATGAATCAATGTGCCAATTCCATTAGCACTTAAATATTTTTGTAAACTATCTCTTTGAGAACTTCTTATAACATATAGATGATACACGTGTCTGGCATTGGGATCAACTGCAGGTAAAATTATATCTCCAGTACCCTTTAAAGCTTTATCATACCATGCTGCTATTTCCTTTCGTTGGCTCGTCCATTCGTTAAGATACTTTAGCTTAACACGCAGGAAAGAAGCCTGGCATTCGTCAAGGCGCATATTATAACCGATTGTCTCATTGTTATATTTTTTTTGTGAGCCATAATTTCGCAAAGACTTCGAAAGACTCGCCAGGCCTTCATCGTTTGTAGTTACTGCACCCGCATCACCGAAAGCCCCAAGGTTTTTGCCCGGATAAAAACTTGTTGCATTTATATCCCCCCAACTACCGGTCATCTTATCTTTCCAAAATGAACCGTGTGCCTGGGCGTTGTCTTCTACAATTTTTAAATTCTTATTTAAAGCTATCTCCGTTATTGCCTCCATATTACAAGCCTGCCCATATAAATGCACCGGAATTATGGCTTTTGTTTTTTCAGTAATGGCTGCCTCGATTAAGAGGGGATTGATATTGTAGGTGCGTTCGTCAGGTTCTACAAAAACAGGTGTGGCACCTGCATATGAAACTGAAAGCGCAGTTGCGATAAAGGTATTTGAAGGAATAATTACTTCATCCCCACTACCAACTCCCAAAGCTTTTAAGGCAATATGCAAAGCATCAAGTCCATTACTAACTCCCACACAATTTTTTACACCGTTAAAAATTGCATATTCATTTTCAAATAAATTTACCTGGTCTCCCAACACGTACCATGCTTTATCAAAAAAATCCTCAAACGCAGCGGTGATTTCCGCTTTAATCTGACGATTGATATATTCAAAAGAAAGAAATGGAACTTGCATCAAAGTGGGATCAATTTATTATTTTCTACCTTATATTTTTCACCTTTCTTATTCACCCATTCATTACCAATTACTATTAATTTATTCCCTCCTTTATCTACCCATCCGGCAATTTTCGCAGGATTACCAACAAGCATCGCATAATCAGGAACTGGTTTCGTTACTACGCTTCCCGCACCTATGATTGCAAAACACCCTACGGTGATGCCACCTAATATCGTTGCATTGGCACCCAAGGAAGCCCCTTTCTTTATTATTGTTTTTTGAAAAGAAGTTGGATATGACTTTGAACGTGGAAATTTATCGTTGGTAAATGTAACATTTGGCCCTATAAAAACATTATCTTCAATTGTTATTCCATCCCAGATATATACTCCTGGTTTTATCGTAACATTATTACCTATCATCACATCATTCTCTATAAATGTATGGCAATTAATATTACAGTTCGAACCAATTTTCGCGCCTTCTAGTACTATAGCAAATTGCCAAATTTTTGTAGAGTCGCCTATATTATTACTCTTCACATTTGCAAGTTCATGAATGGTGACCATAGGATTTAAACAATTCATAATTTCTTAAATAATCGTTTTTGCTATAAATAGTTGATGCAACTACAAGCTGCACTGCATTATGAGAATAGCGCATCGTATGCCAACAAAGTTTTGGTAAATACAGACCCTTATCCGGTTCATCAAGAATAAAACTTTCTTTAAAGCCATTCTGCAATTCAGCAGTCACTTTAATAATTCCTGTGACTGCAACCCGTACCAATTGCTTTTCTATATTTGCATGCCCTCCTCTTGTGACATTATGTGGGGTAAAATAAGTCCAATAAGTACGCTTTATTTCAAATGGAATATTGTTGAGTTGCTCAGCCACTGATATAAAACCTATTTCAGACGAGCCTATTGAATCAAATTGTATAATGTATGGACAGTCTTGCGACATTTTTTATAATCTTGTGAATGTAACTTTATTTATCTTAAATTATTTAGTCAATTTTTTTCATTCCTATTTTTAAAGAATATTTCCTATACATAGCTTTCTCAGGGGTCCAGGTGAAGAAATTCTTTGATGTTAATCAGTTTACCCTCGTCCAATAAATCCAGTAATTCCGCCACAGTAAATAATCCCGTTGTCCTGTTGGTAAAAGTATTCAGTAGGTGATAAATGAGATCCTTCTAATTCCAGCTTTCTATAATCGATTTTCTTATTCGCTTCCTGTTATATTTCTGTACAATATTTAAAAAAGAAACCGGTAACGCATTTTTAATTATTCTTTTATCATGAATGGAATTAATTTAAGTAATTATTTTATTTCCAATTTCCTTTATGGGTTAATACTATTTATTCAAAATTTTTTATCAAAAATGAAATAATCCTTCCATTGAATCTTTTATTGAAAAATTTGTTTTCAACAAGGCATTTTTTGTTTTTCTTAAATTAAAGGTTTTAAAAAAATAATTAAAAATATTTATAACAAATCGTCTTTTATTTTTTTTTACCAACCACTTATTTTGTTTATCCGTTAAGGGTAAAGGCAACTTCTGCAAAGCATCATTCAGATATTGGTAACTATTTATCAGGTAGCTGTATTTATTATTTAACTCCTGGCCATCATGCATCCTATAGAAAAAAAAATCAAATGGCAAGAGAACAACGGGTGTAGCACAAACAGCCTTTAAATTAAAATACATATCGTTTGCGGGCCCATATTTCGTGGGATACCTCTTTATCCTTTCAAAAAAGGAACGTTTTATGATTGTTCCACCGGGCCCGATGGTTAAAAAACGTTTCTCAAAAAAATGAATCCTGATGGCCTCTTTTGACTCTAATAAAAAAGGAGATTCCTTCGAGTTCAGATAATAAATCCCAAATGAAGATTGAGGAAATGAATTCATCGTTTTTACACAATCTTCTATTCCCCTCTCCAATAATTTATCATCGGAATCAACGAACATCAAAAACTCTCCGCGGGCATAGGAAGTAGCCTGGTTCCTGTTTGGATAGTCCCCCAAATTCTGCTCATTTACATACAATTTTATTCTCTTGTCTTTTAATCCGAATGATTTTGCAATATTTACTGTGTTATCAATCGAGCAATCATCAACTATAATCAATTCAAAATTTTCATAAGTGGAGGCTAATACACTTTCAATTGCTTCTGCAATATATTTTTCCCGGTTGTAAGAAGTCATCAAAACACTAACTAGTGGCTGATCAAACATGCATTGCTGTTTTAATATCTTTCAACCATGCCTCCAATGTTTTCAATTCTTTTTCAATAACAATCTTTTCTTTCAGCAAAGACTTATAAGCATTGAATAAATTAGTCTCAATTGTTTCCTTTGCAGAAATAACATTAGAAACCAAACTGATCACTTTTTCTCCTTGCTCATACATAGGAATTTCCGAAATAAAATCTTTCATATAATCGTGAAGATTTCTCTTTTGAATAACGGTGGCTTTTATAAAACCCAATTGGTAACCATACAACCACATGATTGGTTGCGCAACCAATCCACGCAAAATATCTGTAAACCTAAACGTAACGTAAGTGGGTAAATACAATAATGGAAATAATTCCTGGCGCACCATCGTATTTTGTGTATTAAAGGGGCAGATGGTTCCTTTTCCCAAAACTACCGGGCCAGATTCATTAAAGTAGCAAGGTTTATCCGAGGTCAATCTATAAATAGCATCTACGTCCGGATCTTCATCGGCCAGGCCTTGCCAAATACCCACTTTACAATCCCGGGTTTCCATCAATGATTTCAAATCAAATTGCGTATTGACTAATTGCAACGGCAATCCTCTTGGCCAAATCCTTTGAGAGGTGAACCACTGATAAATATTAATAAATCCTTTATTTTCTGTTACGCAGCGGAACTTATTTTCAAACTCGGGAAAACTCCAATCGTCTTTTGGTATATTGTCATCATCTGTGTCAATAATAAACTCAGCGCCATTTTTAATCGCTTTCAAATAACCCAACATTTTCCTGCAATAATGGTTATAAGGCAATAAGCCTGCTGTTTCAAAATTCAACTTTTCCTGTTTATCTATAGATAGATAATCTACATTTTTGCAAATCCAGTCAGCCGGTGTCTTCCTATCTCCTACGACGATTAATTGATAATCGTTCATTTTTGAAAATGAGATCACAGCTTCGGTAGGATTAAAGACGGAGGTTATTACAATCGCTTTCTTCATAAATTAGTATTCCATTTTGATAGTTTTACAGGATGCATGTATAACTGACTTTCAGGGAAATTATCAAGAAGATACTGAAGCTTATATTCATACTTATCCAGCACAGAGAGATCTTCTTTCGTCCAAAGTGCCCGGCCTTTCAAATCGATATCTTTTTCCGTTTTGATTTCTTTGGCAGAAAAAACTAAAGCAGTAGGAATAGCAAGCTCTACAAATAACCGTGTGGCAGAAAACACTCCTGCATAATGGCAAAATGGTTTAATAGCATCTGAACTAATTACGAAAATGTCAGAATAGCTTCGCACCAGTGGATATGAAAGATTATACTTTTTTCCAGTTGCTTTATTTTTTAAGTACCGAATTAAAAACCTCTTATCTTTTTTCACTTTTTTCACCCATTCAATGCGGTTTTGAGGCTTTTTCCAGATATGTTCGAACCTTAAAGGTTTATTTACAATATTCAATTTCTTAAGCGCTTCATTGGCTTCAGCATAAGTCGGGAGTTGCTTTTCAGCTTCTACACCAGGGCTTTTGGTATTGTATGTTATTGCATGCAGGTTCATTGACCAGAATCGCTGCGCTTCGTCAATGGTCGACAACCGGGGAATGAAGCATGAATGATCAGATAAATGTAAATATTCCCTGTAATTATCTTCATTGATCATTGGATTCAGGATCATGTCATCGGCAATAAAAAAATAATGGGAATATTCTTTTTTAAAAAATGATTTCAAACCCTGTGATACATAGCCATGGAAATAATAAGAGCTTTGATAAACTGCGATAACGTTACTTTTTTCACCCCTGTAAAACGGAACCAAATGATAAATATTAGAAAATTTATTCTTATAAATGCGTTCTACAATCTCAATATTTTTATTGTATTGATGGTTATAAATTATTATTAAAACTACCTTCTTCATTGTTTTATTAATGTAATTGGATTTTATAACGTTGTATAACCTGGTAAGTGTATTTGGTAAGAAAAATATATTTTTTTGACGGTGTGGTTTTGAGAATATCAGGCAATTTTCCATTTCTATAAACAAACACAGGAATTGAGTCCTTTGGCTTATATTTATGATGCGCTTTAATCATCAAATTTTCTTGCCCTTTCATAATAGTTGCAGGATAAAATTCATTATAAGCAACAACAATAGGTAATTTATTTTCATTAGATGCTTCTATGGCATTTTCCAACATTTACATAAATCTTTTGATCAAAATCCAGGTTTAAATTTTTGATTTCCCTTACATCACTTCTTATTGCTGGAAAAGCTGCAGCGAAAAGTACCAGTGGTAACAAAAAGTATTTTAGTTTTTGGACCTTGCCGATAATTTCATAAAGGCCCGTGATTAAAAAATAAGTTACAA
>JBIQMJ010000273.1:0-6440 GCA_044463445.1 Segetibacter koreensis | reverse complement strand
CAAGTAATCTCTCTAAGAGACTTGTTTTAAATCAATTACATATTTAGCAATTGCAGATTTTGGTTCGATATATGAAATGATTGCTTTTGAAAGATATTTCTTACAGAGGGAAATGAAAAATATGAAAGAAACTGGCAACCAACTATTTGCTTAAAAACAAAAGGGACAAAATGAAAATTTTTCATTTTATCCCTTTGTGACCCCACTGGTACAAAATTCGAACTTTTTAGAAGCAGATTTGAAGTTATTAGTTGATATTTTGGCGGCATAGTTTGTAAATGGGGTCCTAATAAATTGCTCTTTATAAAGGTTTTATAACCAAAATGACATTTACTGGCTCCTTTATGGCTCCTTTATGGCTCCTTTGGCCCCCTTATGGCCCTTTACCTTTCGGAAAGCCATAAATCCATACCTCCCAATAATTTCCTATAAAAGATTACCTAATGCTCATAGTTCCGGTTGTTTATATTCTTTAGTTTTGACTGCAGGTCAATTTTTTAGGTTATGCAGCATATTTCTGATGAATTAATAAAAGTATTTTTTACTCTTTTCAGAGGCAGGGAAGATGTGTTTGCAATCCGATGGGAGAAAGATGGCAAAAGTGGATATACGCCGGCATACGATTTGAACTGGGATGAATTTTCAAAACATAAAGCAAGAGGTGGTGCACTAAAAGATTTTCCAGATAAACAGTTTACTAGACTGACTGAAAAGAGAATTATAAATCATCTTTCAGGAAAAGAAGTTATTGGGGTTTATCCTTTATTATCTGATAATTCATCATGGTTTATTGTGGCTGATTTTGATGAATCCCTATCCAGTAAAAAAAGCTGGATGGAAGAATGTCTGTTGTTTATGGAATTCTGTAAAGTGCATCAAATATCATCTTATCTTGAACGCTCCCGAAGTGGGAAGGGTGGCCATGTCTGGATTTTCTTTGAATCCAATTATCCTGCTGTGAAAAGCAGGAAGATAGTACTGCATATTTTGGAATTATCAGGAATTATATCACGTTTTGATAAAAACTCTAATTATGATCGCTATTCCCAAACCAGAATTATCATTCAGGCAAAGGTTTAGGTAATTTAATTGCACTACCCTTTCAGAAGAAAGCGTTGGAAAATAACAATTCCTGTTTTATCAATCCCGAAACGCAATTAGCTTTTGAAAATCAGCAAATCTTTTTGCAAAACATTCAAAAAGTTTCTTCAGCACATTTAGATAGTATATTACACACTATCATCACTATACCTTCTGAAAGCAAAATAATTTCTGCAAAAGACCTGGTTGTTCATAATGGAATTCAGGTAAGACTAAATAATCAGATTTCAATTCTACGGAAATAATTAACTCCGGATATCATAATTTTTTTAAGAGATAATCTCAACTTTATAAACTCAGAATACATTATTAAAAAGAGACTTGGCAAAAACACTTTTGGAACTGAACCATATTTCAGAATGCTGGAAGAAAAAGACGGATTTGTTTTATTACCCAGAGGTTTTATTGGCAAGTTGCTTCGTTTCTTTAATGAGAAAAAAATTGCTTATCATCTTGTAGATGAACGGAAGAAAAAAACTGAAGTTAATTTCCTTTTTAAAGTTTCTTTGCGTGAGTACCAGCAGGAGGTGGTTAATATTACTGATAAAAAAGAAATGGGAGTTATTGTAGCGCCGCCAGGTTCGGGTAAAACAATAATGGGATTGGGCATTATAGCTCATAAAAAACAACCGGCTTTAATTATTGTTCATCGCAAGCAGTTGTTCGACCAATGGATAGAACGTATCCAATCATTTCTTGGAATCGCGGAACTGTTTATTGGCAAAATAGTGCCGGGCCACCAAAAGATTGGTACGCATATTACAGTGGCGATGATACAAAGCCTTGCTGCAATTGATTTACATAAAGATATATTTAGCTCGTTTGGATTAATTATTATTGATGAATGCCATCATGTTCCCGCAAAAACATTTAGAGAAGTTATCAATCGTTTTTCATCCTATTACTTATATGGGCTAACTGCCACACCAATCCGGAAGAATAATGACGAGAAGCTCATATTCATTCACATAGGCGATGTTATTCATGAAGCAAGATTTCCTATAGAAAAAACTTTCCCTTCAAAAAAAGTATCTATAATAATCAGAGAAACGAATTTTATGGTTCCATTTGATTATAAAACAGATAAACCCGAAATACTTTATCAAATACTTATTAATGATTCTGAAAGAAATCGTCTAATCATAGATGATATAAAAGCGGAAGTAAATGCCGGTCGAAAAGTATTGTTACTTACAGAAAGAAAGGCACATATAGAAGTATTAAATCAATACCTTAAAAACAATTATGAAGTAATCAACATTTCCGGGGAAGATGCTGTGTCAGCAAGAAATTCAAAGTTCCGACAAATTAAAGATGGCCATTTTCAGATTCTAATTTCAACCGGCCAATTTCTTGGTGAAGGGACGGATATGGACAATTTGAATTGTTTAATATTGGCTTATCCGTTCGCTTTTGAAGGTAAACTGATACAGTATATTGGGAGAGTACAACGCGCCGAAATTACTCCTGTCATTTACGATTACAGGGATTTGTATGTTGCTCATTTGGAAAAGCAATTCAGGCAAAGGAATCACTATTATAAGAAATTAGTGAATACAGGACAATTACAAAAGTTTGATGAGTTAACCCTGTTATTTAATGAGCAAAAAGTATGCATTAATTCTGAAGATTTCATTCTACCAATAAGTTGTTTAGATTTACCAATTGAAGTCGAAAAATTTAAAGAAGATACCGTATGGAAGCTAAGGGTTTTAAATTATGATGAAGAGACTGCTGAGTTAATAACAGAGATTACAAATTATTATGAAAAACGGGAAATAAATAACACCATACAAACCACTCTACAGTTTCTAATAATTGATAAAATTAAATTCCGATCTATTGAAACAAATAAGTTATTAAATGCAGTAGTGCTAAAAAAAGTTCCAATTATTTATGAAAAAACAGAGCCTTCTATCATGCATGAAATTCCAAAACATTTTGGAAATGTGGAAATACACAATGTAGAAAAAAAACTTTCCAAAATACTAAAGATTCCATTTAACAAAATAAACTTTTTAAATGCCCGAGTTACTTTTCCTTTATTCATTGAAGAGTTTGAGAGAGAAATCATTTTTGAAATTGACAATCCGGATATAAGACCGGAATTTGAGGCTGTTAAAGATTATTTCAGTAAAGTCTTAAAGAAAAAGTTTGTTGTAGTTGAGATTGAAATCCACTATAATAGTGAAGAAGTGATTGCGGTCTCAGCGTCTTCCGAAGATGTTGGCAAAATAAACAGCAGCATTATTGACAGTGTACGTTTCGAATTTGTGAAACAAAAGACACTTACTTTTAAAGGCGCTCCGGAAAATTCATCAATTTTAAACACTCTTGATAATGTTCTTGCAGATGATAAAAAAGCTATTGGACAATTATTTAAATCAGAGCAGGATTTAATGGATGATATACTTAGCATAAAAAATTCAAAACATTATCTCCATCTTAAATACCTTTCTTCACAACATTTATCTTCTGTACTGAAAATGAGATTTATAATTAATCCTTTCTCATTTTTGTTTTTACTCGGAGGAGAAAAGAGGTCCCATGTTGTGTGGGAAACGCTCAACAGTGAAGAAGCAACTTACCTTTGGCATTTTGAAAAATCAATAGATGCGCTACGAACAGTATTAAAAGAAAAAGATAATCTAAAAGAAATCAAAGCCAGCAACAAACAGAATTATCTAAGCAAAGAACACAATAATTTCAGCCGTGTTATACACGATTATTGCGATTCGGTTTTATATTTTGGAAGGGAATGATGGAAGAGAAGTTGAATTGATGTATTTGATTCATTAGAGAATAGAATTCAATATTAACTCAAAATATAAGGCAAAACCTGTAACTTCAACCTAACTGATTAAGCATTAAAATAATGGATATTATTTATTTTGACGGATATAAAGACCATTACAGCACAACTATTAATCCTTCACTTTTGTGGGAGTATGATCTTACAAATTTCAATTACATGCAAATGCGAAATATTGTAGTACAAAGAGTAATAGAAAGAGGTTGGCTAAGTGATTGGTATGCTGCATTAAATCTTTATGGTATTGATGGAATGCGGGATGCAATAAAGCATCTTCCTTTTTTGAATAAAAAAGACATGCATTTTGTAAGCACTATTTTTAAAATTCCTTTATCTGAAATGAAATGTTACGAAAAGAAACGATTGCAGCAAGCACACTGGATCTCTTGAAAGAATTAATGCAAGATGAGCAACTTAAAGACTTTTTTCTTGTAGGCGGCACAGCCCTTTCCTTGCGCATAGGTCACAGGACGAGTATTGATATTGATTTGTTTTCCTTAAACTCCTTTGATGAAAAAAAAATGCTGGAATATATGGAAAGGGAAAAAGGATTACAGCTAAATTACCTGGACAAAAATACTATCAAAGGCCAAATCGATAATGTTCAGGTTGATATGATCACTCATGCTTATCCTTTAGTGCAAAATTTAGAAGTCATAGAAGGCATACGGTTAGCGAGCATTCAGGACATTGCAGCAATGAAATTGAATTCTATCGCAGGAAATGGAACCCGTGTAAAGGATTTTATTGATATTGCTTTTCTTTCTTCTTTTCTTTCCTTAGATCAAATGCTGGAGGCTTATGAAAGTAAATACAAAACCAGAAATGCTGTAATTGTTTTGAAATCATTGGCGTTTCATCAGGATATTAATCATCTGGAGCCTATCAAACTTGCTGTGGGAAATTATTCGTGGAAGCCCATTGAGCAAAGAATAAAGCGAATGTTAATCACCCATAATCAAATTTTTGAACCAATGGACGCAGTTTTAAAACAGGAACCAAGGAAGAATATCAAAAAAAATTCTGGACGGAAACTGTAATGTTTAAAAATTAAAACCAATCAAACTTGCTGAGACTCGAACTCTGTGTTCTTTGATTATCAGTTCATTATAATTTTATAGTTAGTAAAATTAATTTATCAATATAAGAAACATTCAAAATCAGTGACTTAGAGAGCTTTAAATTAAAAAGTGAACCCACTGGTACAAAATTCGAACTTTTTAGAAGCAGATTTAAAGTTATTAGTTGATATTTTAGCGGCATAAGATGTAAAAAGCATGTCGCTATCGCCTAAAAATCAATTAAAATAGATATTAATTGTGTCATTGTTGCCCCTTAGTAGAATATAGAAAGGCTTTTCCAGTAAAACTGCACGGATATATTCGCTCAGTTTTCGTTTCGTTGTGGATTTGAATTTAGAATGGATCTTACTATATTATTCATCGGGTTTTAGCCTAATGGTTACTCTTCTCGTTAAATTTATTTTCGGTTTTCGGTCCATATTCTTGCCTCATTTTTCATTAAAAAAAATCAACTATTTCTATTTTTGAATTTCAACCCCGAAACGACTACGGAGTGAAGGGAAAATCCGTTTGTCAGACAAACGTACATCTTGCCGGGTGCGATTAAAGGCACCCTAAGTTTGGATTTCGTAAAGCGGCAGCCATCCCAATTTTCATAATTTTAAAAATGTTGATTGCTTCTTTTCACTTCTCTTTCCGATGTTCATCACCCAATCATTTAAATCTTTATAGCTTTTATAAAGGGAACTTTCATCATGATATTTTTTATTTAAACTCTCAGCATAAGAGACCGTTTTGATTCCTGATGTATCATTGTCAAGGTATAAATGAATAGAGGCGTGTTGTTCTAAAAATGTTCTTGATTTCTCAAAAAAAGAAAGTGAGTTAAGGATACAATAATTAAAATCTTTTGTTTCTTTATCCGGCAGTAAACTGATGAAAGAAAGGAAATCAAAAAAGCCTTCGAAAACGGCTACTTTTTTACCTTTCGTTTTGATAGTGGTAATATCTTTTGGACTGTTACTTCCCTTAAAAAATTCGTTGCGTAATTCATAACCTCCGGAATCATTTTTAAAACCCAATGCAACATAATTTTTATTGGAAATCCTGAAGATTATTTCGCTACAATATTTTTCTGCTACTGAAAGAGGAATATTTCTTTTATGCAGATAACGAATTGAAACTAATTCACTGATAGTTTTATTGTATAAAATTTTTATTCTGCCTTCTTCATCGGCATTCTCTTTTTTAGGAACTGAAAGTGGCTGTTGATGAATATAAAAATCATTTTGAAACATTCTTAAAAATTCACCAACTGTGCAATCGTGATATAGAATGGCGAAGTCAATAATATTGCCGCCCTTGCCAATTCCGAAATCATACCAGCAATTTTTAATACGGTTAATTTTAAACGATGGCGTTTTTTCAATCCTTAATGGAGATATCCAACAGCCTGACTGAAATGTACCTGCTGTTTAAATACCTCCGTCCGAAAGAAATGGAAA
>JBIQMJ010000272.1:0-6486 GCA_044463445.1 Segetibacter koreensis | reverse complement strand
TCAAAAATTATTTTAATAAGGAAACCGGCTGGGATATCATGATGAATAATACCTGTCCCGAAGTGGCATTATTAGGCGGTGGTTACGGGCGCGACTGGTGGTATGATGTTTATCCCAATGTATTGTTTTATGCCATTTACGATAAATATCCTAATGAGCCGGGGTTTACAGAAATCGCCAAAAAGATTGCAGATAAATTTTATGAAGCAGATTCGATTTTGAACGGCAATTACGATTATTCATTTTTCGATTATGGGAAAATGAAGCCGATGAAATCTGCCATTTGCGCCCAGCCGGATGCAGCCGCAGGGCATGCGTATGTATTATATTCTGCCTATAAAAAATTTAAAGATCCACGCTATTTGAAGGGAGCTTTAAGCGCTTTAAATGCCCTGGAATCACAGCCCAAAAATCCTACTTACGAAGTACTGATGCCTTTTGGCGCTTATCTCGCTGCAAGAATAAATGCAGAGCAAAACAAAGATTATGATGTAAACAAAATGCTGCAATGGAGTTTTGATGGCACGGCTATTTGCCGGGAAGGCTGGGGTGTATTGGTTGGAAATTGGAATGGTTATGATATTTCAGGAATTGTGGGAAGCACTGTTGATCATGGTGGCTATGGATTTTTAATGAACACTTATGATGCCGCATGGCCACTGATTCCAATGGTTCGTTACGACCAATCTTATGCTACTGCAATGGGCAAATGGATGTTGAACGCAGCAAACGCCGCACGTTTTTTTTACCCGCAATATATTCCTGCAGCGCATCAAAGCATTCCGCAATTGGCTGATGTTACCAAAGGAGTAATTGCTTATGAAGGATTAATAAAAACTCCTTCCCATAAAGAAAACGAAAACCTGAAAGGCCCGGTTGCACAGGGCGATGGCCCACTTTGGGTGCCGGGAAAAAACCCTCTGGTTACCCAATTCAGTGTGTATGGAAGCGGCCATGTAGGTATTTTTGGAAGCATTATCCGCCCTACCAATGTTGAAGGAATCTTACAGTTAAACCTTTTGGCAACCGATTTTTTTCACGATAAGGCATACCCGACTTTTTTATATTACAATCCGTACCACGAAACAAAAACGGTTTCTATCCCACTGGAAAAAAATAAAAAATTTGACTTGTATAATACGGTTTCTGCAAGTTTTGTAGAAAAGAACATTTCAGATTCAGGCAAAATACAATTGCCTGCAGGAGGCTCCGCTGTAATAGTCTGCGTTCCTTCAGGTGGGAAAATTACTTATGAAAAAAACAATATGCTCGTGAATGGCGTCGTAATTGATTACAGAATTCAAAACACCAAAAAATAATAAAAGGAGCAAATAAAGATTTACTTCGAAAGTTCTCAATAATCAAATATTTTTTTTATTATCAATTTTCAAATGAAGAAAATTGAAGAGTGTTGTATTGTTTTTAAAAATAAAAATCTTCTTTATTTCTTTGTTCACTGTGAATTTTAAATTTTGTGGCTTGTGCTAATCCGCATATAATCTAAATTGTATACAAATCTTTTGCCTTTGATTTAATCAGCAGACCTGTTACCAAATTTTGAAAAATATTTCTTCATTTTGAAAAATATTTCTTCTCCTTTATTTGAAACAGCGTTTAATGAAAATCAAATTATTTTCGCAGATATGAATCAACCGGATACCCATATTTTATTAGTGAACTGCCCTGATGAAAGCGGCCTGATCTCTAAAGTTTCTAAAATTGTTTATGAACATCGCCTGAACATTATCAGCAATGGCGAATTCGTTGAAAAAAAATTCAACCAGTTTTTTATGCGCACTGAATTTTCCGGTGTTATTAGTGAAGACATTTTTTTGGCAGAAGTGAAAGGCGTGCTTCCAAACGATGCAGGGGTAAGGCTCACCGCTAATACGAAAAAAAATATTGTGATCCTTGCTACCAAAGAATACCACTGCCTGAGCGATCTGTTGCTGCGCAATAAATTCGGAGAAGGCAACCTTAACATCCTTGCCGTCATCAGCAATTATCAATATCTTGAAGAACTTACCGCAAAATTTGAAATCCCCTATTTCTATGTGGATCATGCAGATAAATCAAGGGAAATTCATGAGCAGGAAATCCAGGAAATAATTCACCGGCTCAATCCTGATTTTTTGGTTTTGGCAAAATACATGCGCATACTTTCTCCTTCTTTTGTTCAGCATTATAATAACCGGATCATCAACATACATCATTCTTTTCTGCCTGCTTTCGCCGGTGCTAATCCTTACCAGAAAGCTTACGAGCGTGGTGTAAAGATTATCGGAGCCACTGCACATTTTGTAAATGAAGTGTTGGACGAAGGGCCTATTATCGCGCAAAATGTAATCCCGGTTAATCATACACTTGATGCAAAAGAAATGGCGCGGGCAGGGAAGGATATTGAAAGAAATGTGCTGGCGCATGCATTGCAGCTCGTATGCAATGAAAAGGTTTTTGTTTTTAAAAACAAAACCATTGTATTCGCCTGAGGAAAGATAATTCAAAAACGATTTTTAGAATTGCCAGCCTTTCGGCAATTTGAATATGCCTGCTATTTTGCCGCGTTTAATTTTTTCTGATTATCTTTTACTTTTATAATTTCTTTTTGCTTAAAATGCTTTAAAATGAAAACAGTCAAAAACCTACCGGCCAGTTTTCTTTTCCTGATATTATTTTGTATGGCATCAGCGTGCCAGTCCCAATCAAGATTATTAGCACTGTCAAAATCTGATCACACTTTAGCAATAATAGATCCGGCTACTTTAAAAATTCTGGCCCGCGTACCTCTTGGAAATGATCCTCATGAAGTGATTGCCTCCTCTGATGGCAAAACCGCTTATGTTTCTATCTATGGCGGTGGCAACCTGCATGAACTGAATATTATTGACCTTGTTGCGATGAAGCCTTTACACACAATTGATACAAGACCATTGTTTGGACCGCACGGACTCTCATTTGTTGACGGAAAAGTTTGGTTTACTGCGGAAGGATCCAAAGCCGTTGGCTGCTTTGATCCCCAAACGCAAAAAGTGGATTGGTGCATGGGAACCGGCCAGAACAGAACCCACATGATCTATGTGGCGCCTGGTTCGGAAAATATTTATACCACAAATGTTTCTTCAGGAACAGTAAGTATTCTTTCAAAAATGTCAACTGGACTACGAACCGATTGGATTCAAACCATAATCCCCACTTCCACCGGCACAGAGGGTTTTGATGTCTCTCCGGATGGCGCTGAATTATGGGCTGTAGCCAGTGACAATGGAAATATTTATATCATTGACCCCAATGCAAAAAAAATAAAAAGAACAATTGATGCAAAAGTAGTTGGCGCCAATCGGTTACAATTTGCACCAGATGGAACGAAAGTGCTTATTTCAAGCTTGCGCTCCGGAATGCTCTTCATTTTTGATGCACGCACATACAAGGAAATTACAAAAATAAATGTTGGTCATGGGGCAGCAGGCATATTGGTGGATCCCGACGGATCACGCGCTTTTGTGGCCTGCTCACCTGATAATTATGTAGCGGTTGTAGATTTAAAAACTTATAAAGTCACCGGCCATATTGATGTTGGGAAAAATCCTGACGGTCTTGCGTGGGCGGCTCAGAAATAAAAGCCGAAATACCTTTTTAAAAATCTTACCAATTTGTTTGTTTACTGCAAAAAACCGGGAAATCCATTCAGATTTCCCGGTCTGCTTATAACTGATAAATTTATTTTTTCTTTCCTTTCAAAAATTCTGGCAATGAAAAACTAAAGTTTTTTTTCCTTTCGCCTTCGTACGAATTATTGATAAAGGGTTTTGCGGCAGTCTTTTCCGGCTCTGCCTTGGGAACAATTTCGCCTTTACGATAATAACGTCCAGTTTTTTCATCAGTGTAATACCGCATATTCAAATCATTATCACCATTCTCATTGACCTTGCCTAAATAAAAACTTTGGTTGCGAAAATCAAAATTCCAGTCTTTGGCAGGGCGCTCCAAAGGTTCAGCATCTTTATCATTATAGGGGTTCCAATCGTGGCTCATAATAAATTTTTTAAATGATTTCTTTTGTTTAAAAGATTGAGGCTTCAAAATTACAACAGATTTTTAGCAATTAAAACTGTAGTCCGTCTTTCGGTTTTATTTCACTTCCCAATCATCCGTTCTGAAAGGTGATGCAGGCAAGCCGGCATTATTAAAAAGATTAGGTATTGCAGTATTGGTAAAGCCCATTCTTACCGCCTTCGGACTCTGTACAGATGGGCTTGAAACAATCACTTCACTATCCTGAATGGTGGCCGTTGCAGGATAAAACTTTTTATCGTCGCCGGCAATCATAAACTCTGTTAATGCATTTCCTTTTTTTATCAATCCATCTTTTGCAAAATCAAAATGAACAATTGCCTTATTGCCTTTTACTTCCAGCGAACGGTATAGCGGTCCCGAGTAAACGAAATTTTCCTTTCCGTAGGTGTTGGCAAGTGCCCATCCGGCCAGCCTTTTGCCCACATCAATCTTATTAACGGGATGAATATCATTCGTATCGCCTGTTATGTCAGATACCACCACCATACCGGTATTGGGCACATTTCTATAAGTCATTAGCTGCTGCTCTCTTACCAGCGCGCCTTTATTTCCGGCGCCATATTTGAAAGGCGCTATCTGCACAAAATAAAAAGGAAAATCGTTCTTCCATAATCCGCGCCAGGCATAGATCATGTCGCTAAAAGTTTCAGAATAGGTATCAGGATTAGCCGTATTCGTTTCGCCCTGGTACCAAATAGCTCCTTTTATTGCAAAGTTTGTTATAGGTGCAATCATCGCATTAAACGCCACAGAAGGTATTACAGGCCAACCTCCACCTGGCGTCAGTATTGCCGCAGAAATCGCCAGCTTTTGATTGTTATTAAAAACATCAATTGGCGTCCATGCTTCTACAGGCGTGCCGCCCCAACAGGATTCTATTAAGCCGACAGGCTGATGAATACTTTCATTAATCGTTCTTCCAAAAAAATAGGCAGCTGCGCTGAAAGAATGCATCGTAGCGGGTGAACAAACTTCCCAGCGGCCACGTACTTCCTGTTGAGGATATGGAGCCGTAATTTTTTGAATGTGAAAAAATCGAATAGCGGGGTGATTGGCATTCTCCACCTCTTTTTTATAGTAATCCTTATGCCAGTCGGCGCTGAATTCCATATTTGACTGGCCACTGCATACCCAATTATCTCCAACTAAAACATTTTGAATCGTGAGAGTAGTATCGCCTATAACCGTAATTTGGTAAGGGCCACCCGCTGTTGGAGTTTGCAAATTCACCGTCCAGGAAGCATTGGAAATGGTGACAGCTTTAAGGGTATCGTTATTCCATCCTGCTATCACACTTATTCTTTGACCCGGATTTGCCCAACCATGAAATTGGATGGTAGTTTGTTGTTGAAGCACCATATTATCTGAAAAAATATCCGGCAACCGCAAGTAGGCATCGGCTTTGGAAATGAAAAAAAATAACAAAACTGGCAGAAAGAAAGATACTTTTCTCATCAAAACAAATTTACTGGTTAAATAAAAATATAAAAATCACTATGTAATTTATTGTAATTTTTTTTCGTGTAGGCATTATCGCTATAAAATCAAAATCTGTGTTATTGCTTTTCTGATGTAAGAATTCGTTTATGCATAACCGTTAGTCTGGCAAAGCAAACGCCACATAAGCATCGCCTGTTGGCTTTTGTAATTTGCCACCACCACAGGCAACTACAATAAACTCTTTCCCGTTCACTTCATACACCGAAGGAGTAGCAAAACCAGCCGCCGGCAAATCCGCTTCCCACAACAGTTTGCCAGTTCTCTTATTAAATGCGCGAATTTTTGCATCGCTGGTTGCGGCAATAAAAATAACGCCTCCCGCCGTTACCACGGCGCCGCCATAATTTTCCGTTCCCGAATGAATGCCTTTTGCTTTCAATTCGGGATAATCACCTAAGGTATCTCTCCATAAAAATTCACCCGTGTTAAGATTGATCGCATTCAAGGTTCCCCATGGCGGCTTTATCGCAGGATATCCTTCTTTGGTCAGGAATTTATTGTATCCTGTTGAGGTGTAAGGAAGATCAGTCCATGGATCTTTTTTCTTTTCAGGCTCAATAAAAATTTTGCTTTGTTCTTTTTTATCCTCCAAAATAAACGAAGCGAGCGCATTTATTTCGGAAGAAGATAATTGATTAAAAGCGGGCATCATCCTACGCCCGGAAGAAATGAGCGATGCAAATTGCTGACCGTTATATTTTTTATTTACGCCAATCAATGAAGGATAATTGCCACTTCCCTGCCTTTGGGTACCGTGACAAGTCATACAAGTTGAATGATACAATCTTTGTCCGGCCTGGAAGTTGGATTCCTGCTTTTTGCTTTTTGGTTTCACATCTACCATCGTCAGTATCCAGGGCATTTCGCTGCCATTCACGTAAATGACTGAGGAAGAAGGATCGTAGGCAGCGC
>JBIQMJ010000271.1:0-6495 GCA_044463445.1 Segetibacter koreensis | reverse complement strand
CCATACAATCATACAAACCCGTGGTGATATTGTGAAGGTCAAAGCCAACGCCTGTAGTACTGTTTGCCTGGGGGTCTGCATCTACGAGCAAAGTTTTAAATTCAAGCACGGCAAGGCTTGCGGCAAGATTGATGGCGGTGGTAGTTTTGCCCACTCCACCTTTTTGATTTGCAATTCCTATAATTTTTCCCATTTCCTTTTCGGTTACTTCTTTATTTTTTATGCTGAATAAAAATGCTGCGTATTTGTTGGTTTACTGTTTCTCTGAACAAATCAATGACATTATATAGATGTTTTTACATTATCCGGCAATGAACTTATTTTAAATCCGGAATAATAAGCCATAATGGCAAATTTAATTATTAGGCATAATATTCCCACACATTCTGCCATTGAAAATGGCTTTATTAATCCCCTAACTTCTAACAATTTGTTATTTCTGTTAATGGATATATGTAAAAGCCTTTAATTTTATGATATGTACACGATAATAAGTGGCACCAATCGCGAAGGAAGCCATACAGAAAAAGTAGCGCGCGAATACCAATGGGTTTTGAAAAACAAAAATATAGAACCCATTCTTTTTTCATTGAAAGGCCTTGACGTACTTAAACGAAACGACGCCATCAAAAAAATAGAGAATGACATACTGATCCCTACCCAAAAATTTATTTTTATCATTCCTGAATACAATGGCTCTTATCCCGGTGTTTTAAAAGCGCTCATTGATAACAGCGATATTAGAAATACCTGGAATTATAAGAAAGCGCTGTTGACAGGCGTTGCCACGGGCCGTGCAGGCAACCTTCGGGGAATGGATCATCTTTCTGATACGCTTCATTACATGAAAATGAATGTTTTTTATAATAAACTTCCCATTTCAGTGGTTGATAAAGTAATGGACGAAGAAGGGCATTTGAATGCTGAAACCCTAAAAGTGATCAACCAGCAATTAGATGAATTTATTGAATTTTAAATCGTAAAATTTTATAATTATGCGAACCCCAATGGGAACTTTGATTATAGTCTCAATAATGCTTTTCCTTGATTTTTATGTGTTTTCGGCTCTTAAATCCATAACCCAGGGCGCTTCTGAAAAAACAAGAGCTTTCATTTATATTCTATACTGGACGATAGCCATTATAGCGCTTGCAGGCTTGATATTGTTCATTTTTACTGACAGGAATTTTATGTCAAAAAAAGTGAGAACTTATTTTTTTGCTACCGTACTTGCATTTGTTTTTGCACAAATGGTCGCAGGTGTTTTCTTTCTCATAGATGATGTCAGGCGCTTGATCCAGTGGACAGCGGGGAAAATTTATTTCAGGAATACAGAAATTGCCACCATGAGCGGAGATAAAATAAGCCGCTCTGTTTTTTTGAGCTGGCTGGGATTAGCTGCTGGTTCCTCGCTTTTCGGAAGCCTTGCTTATGGTTTTTCCAATAAATACAAATACAAAGTAAAAAGAATAAAGATTCCTTTTGACAATTTGCCTGAAGGTTTTAATGGAATCAAAATTGTTCATTTTAGCGATGTTCATTCCGGCAGTTTTATGAATAAAAAAGCAGTAATGCATGGCGTGGAAAAGATCATTGCCGAAGATGCAGATATTATCATTTTCAGCGGCGACCTGGTAAATGACCGGGCCACAGAAATGAAAGAATACATGGATGTGTTTGATAAGGTGAAAGCGCCTATGGGCGTATATTCTACTTTTGGTAATCATGATTATGGAGATTATGCAAGATGGCCTTATGAAGGCGTGAGCAAAGAACAGAACTTAATCGATCTTGCAAAAGTGCATCAGCAGTTGGGCTGGAAATTAATGATGGATGAGCATCTGGAATTGGAAAGAAACGGGGATAAGATTGCCCTTATCGGCATCCAAAACTGGAGCGCCAAGGCTCGTTTTCCAAAATATGGCAATATGAAAAAAGCATATGCCGGCGTTGAAAATTATCCTTTTAAAATTCTGATCAGCCATGATCCAAGCCATTGGGATGCGCAGGTGCGACCCGAATATCCTGATGTGGATCTGATGCTGAGCGGACATACGCACGGCATGCAATTTGGAGTAGATATTCCCGGTTTCAAATGGAGCCCTGTTCAATATATTTATAAAGAATGGGATGGCTTATATGAAGAAGGCAAACAAAAATTGTACGTGAATCCTGGTTTTGGTTTTATCGGTTACCCAGGCAGAGTAGGTATTTTAGCCGAAATAACCGTGATAGAATTAGTAAATAGTAAGATGGTTTAGGACAATTCATCGGGATATTTCTTACATTCATGAAAATAAATAAATCAACAGCAACAATTTTTAAAATTTAAAAATTATTTATTATGAAATATTTACTTTCCGCAGTTTTTGCAATGATTACTTTGGCATCCACTGCACAGCACAAACTTGAAAAACTTTGGGAAACTCCTGCAATCATTGCTATTCCTGAATCTGTTCTTCCGGGGCAAAATATCTTATATGTTTCTTTAATTGATGGAGGTGGCTGGGATGCCGATGGAAAGGGCGGTGTGGGAAAATTATCGCTCAATGGCAAAAACTATGATTCTACCTGGACCACCGGGTTAAATGCGCCTAAAGGTTTGGGTAAATTTGGAAACCGTCTTTATGCTGCTGATATTAATGAAGTAGTGGTAATTAATATTAGCAATGGAAAAGTAGAAAAGAAAATATCGGTTCCGGACGCTCAAATGCTCAATGATATTACCGTTTCTGATAAAGGAATTGTCTATGTTTCAGATTCAAAAACAGGAAAGATCTGGAAAATCCAAAATGATCAGCCTTCTGTATTTCTTGAAAATATTAAAGGCGCCAATGGACTAAAAGCAATTGGAAATGATTTGATATTTGCTGAAGGAAAAAATTTAAACAAAGCTGATGCGAATAAAAAAATCACACATATTGCTGAAGTGACTGAGGGTATTGATGGCATAGAACCCGTTGGCAATGGCGATTTTCTCGTTACTTCCTGGGTAGGCTACATTTATTATGTGCATGCGGATGGCCACTTTGAAACCCTGCTGGAAACACACGATCAGAAAATCAACGCCGCCGATATAGGATACAATGCGGAAAAAAAGATTGTGTATGTTCCGACTTTTCTGGCTAAAAAAGTAGTGGCTTATAAGCTATTGTAAAGCCTAAAATTTATTTTTCCACATCATGCTTTCTACCGGCTTTTCGGGCTGGTGACTGTATTTGGCATTCTTTTTTGAATCGTAAGAAATTTCCACTTTTCCTTCTACCGGGAAATAAATGAGTTGTCCAATGGGCATTCCAGCGTAAATTTTTACAGGAATTTTGCAGGAAATTTCCAAAGTCCAGTGACCGCAAAATCCAACATCTCCTTTTCCAGCCGTGGCGTGAATATCAATGCCCAGGCGGCCTGTAGAGGATTTCCCTTCGAGGAAAGGAACATGCGCATGTGTTTCTGTGTATTCATGGGTTACGCCCAGGTACAATTCGTTTGGCTGCAAAACGAAGCCTTCTTCAGGAATTTCGAAGTGCTGAATTTCATTATGCTTTTTGGCGTCGAGTATTTTATCTTTATAGACTGCCAGGTTTTTCCCCAGGTGCACATCGTAACTGTTGGTTCCTAATTTTTCCCGGTCGTAAGGCCTGATGATGATCGTTTTCTTTTCTATTTCTTCTAAAATTCTTGTGTCGGATAAAATCATGTAATGGTGTTATTTTTACTTTGCAAAATAATTCATCAATTTGCAAAAAGACGTATAATTATTGATTCATGCCCTTGTTTTATCAACATAATATCAACCATTCCGCCCAACTCGCTGTCTGGAAGATTACAGAATCAGAAGATTTTTTTTTAGAAAAGGTTTCTATTCAAAAGGAAATAACCCATCCTCATAAAAGGCTGCAACACCTTGCCGGCCGGTATCTCCTGCAAATTTTACATCCCGGATTTCCATTTGAATTAATTGAGATCGCTGAATCAAAAAAACCTTTATTGCCGGACGGTAAATTGCATTTTTCTATTTCTCATTGTGCTGATTTTGCAGCAGCCATTATCAGTGACAAAAAAACAGTGGGGATAGATGTGGAATTGGTAACGCCAAAAATAGAAAGCATCAAAAACAAATTTTTATCCCAATTAGAACTATCTCTTGTTTCAAAGAGAAGTGATGAATTTCAAATCCCGGCCTATGAACTGCTTACGCTTTGCTGGAGCACCAAGGAAAGTATTTTTAAATGGTATGGGAAGAAAAATGTTGATTTCAAAAAAAATATGATCATTGATAATTTATTTTGTGTAAATCGTTATGGGATGATAGAGGCGCATTTTGAAAAGCTGGAGCGGACTGAACTCGTAATTGAATTTATTTTTTTTGAAAACCTTTGCCTTACCTGGGTTTAATTGAAAACAGAAATCTTCTTTATTTGTTCGTTTACTTTACAGGAATACATATCGAGCTATCTTTATCATACCGGGGAAGAAACCACGAACCATCATGATCGCCGGTGACATCACCATGGAAATGAATAATTTCATCTCCTTCAGTAAAATGTACCATCACCGTGATATAATACGTAGGGGAAACAAAACTGTCCAATGTGGGAGTTTGTAATATAGTTCCACATCGCTGACGGCCTTCGGTACCAGTATTTTCCCCATCATTTGTTTTGGTTTTATTACAGGCAAATCCTGAAAGAATAAATACCACAAGCAGTATTTTTTTCATTGGTTATTTTGGAAAGGTTTGTTTATAAAATTCGATGGATTCATTAATGATGTCAAATGCAATTTTTTGGTCCTGAAAATCATTGATCTCTACTTTTTTTTGCTCCAGCACTTTGTATTGCTCAAAATAGTTTTTCAGCACTTTAAAAATATGTGGCGGCACTTCATCAAGGCTTTTTATATAATTCACAGTAGGGTCATTCACTGCCACTGCTATAATTTTATCATCTATCATATCGGAGTCAATCATTTGCATGTTGCCTATCACCAAAGCTTCTACGAGGCACAAAGGTTGTATCGGCTCTGAACACATCACCAAAATGTCGAGTGGGTCGCCATCTTTTCCCAAAGTCTGTGGAATAAATCCATAATTAACCGGGTAGTGAAAGGAAGAATAAATAATACGGTCTAATTTCAATAAGCCGGTTTTTTTATCGATCTCATATTTTGATTTGGAACCCTGCGGAATTTCAATGAGCGCGTTGACAATTTTCGGAGCTTCTTCCCCGAAAGTGGCGCCATGCCATGGATGTAGAACGTACATAAGTTGGTTTTTATTTTAATTAGTTGCTTATTGCTTATTAGTTTTTCAGTTTTTCCCACCCGACTGGTAGCGGATCACTTCTGCTTTTTCAACAGTAATCAATCCACCTGATTTGGATTCTTCAAAGAGCTGCTCTACCGTTTTTATAAATTCATTTATTTTTTCGAGAGAATCCACTATCTCAACAATTACCGGTAGGTCGGAAGAAATATCAAATAACTTGGAAGAATGGATTTTACTGTTTGCTCCAAATCCCATAATGCCCCGCGTAACCGTAGCCCCGGAAAGGCCTTGTTTTTTTGCTTCAAAAACAAGAGTTTCATAAAGAGGCTGCAGGCGGTGCTTATCTGATTCTCCAAGAAAAACCCGGAGTAGTTTGGCATCAGGATTGTTTTCCATTGCTATAAATATTTTATTAATGAAATTCCTGCAAAAGTAGCCGTCAATCCAAGTAGGATGCTGAAGGCGACATAAGAAAATGCAGGCAGATATTCTGCGTCGCGAAGCATGCTTACCGTCTCATTTGAAAATGAAGAAAAAGTAGTATATCCTCCCATGACTCCTGTGGCCAAAAATAGTCTCCAAACAGGAGATACATTCCCTTTATCGCTCAATGCATACACTACCCCGATCAAAAAACATCCTGAAATATTGACGAACAGGGTGCCATAGGGAAAAGTAGAAAGAAATTTATTTTGAATTAATAGGGTGATTAAATAACGTGAAATCCCACCTAAAAAACTTCCCAGGCCAACAGCAAGAATCATTTTCATTTTTCAATCAGTATTTTAAAATGCCATAGTTTAATTATCTATAAAAGTATATTTAAAATCTACCAGCCACTCATTATTTTGTTTTACCAGTTTAATTTTTGAGGGTTCATTTTTAAAACTGTTGGAATAATAAATAATATCCACTGAATCTGATTTGGCAATGGAGGAATCAATGATAATATTGGCATTCCTGTAACCTTGCCGGGTTTCGGCATCCAGCTTCATATTGAAATCTTTAAGTCCCTGGAAGTATTGCATATTGGTGCTATCTTTCAACAAATATTTTTCAGCAATTTTATAATCTCCTTTTAAAGAAGCTTCTATAAATCCCCTTCCTGAAATGAGAGGATCGCTTCTGTCAACATTGTCATTATTATTACAGGAGACAACTGAGAAAGTAATAATTGACAATAAGAGTAAAGTACGTTTCATTTTTTATTTTGAGATTGAAGGTAAATA
>JBIQMJ010000270.1:0-6513 GCA_044463445.1 Segetibacter koreensis | reverse complement strand
ATGTCGCCCAATTCCTTTTGAGCAAATTCTGTAATACCAACAGTGGCTACATCTCCTTCCACAGAGATCCACTCATGGTCTTTAGTATATTTCAGGTTTTCCGGAAAATTCATTGGTTCGTTTTTTCTGAATTAAGAAATCGCAAATTAATGTTTTTATAGATACTTCCTGTATTCCTTCTTTTTCATAATTGAAATTTTCATGGGAATATCGTGTAACGGCCTGTTATGCTCATCTTTTGCGACATGCGCAATTTTATCAATAACCTCCAGCCCATCAACCACCTGGCCAAAAACAGTGTAATTCATATCAAGGAATGGCGCTCCGCCAATACTCCTGTAAACGGCGCGATGGTTTTCGGGAATTACAATCTTAAATTTTTCTTGAATTTTATTCATCTCATTATCCGAAAAAGTTCTCCCTTCCACAATGTAAAATTGTGTAGAACTACTGGCCTTTTTAGGATTAACATCGTCTCCTTCTCTTGCCATAGCGATGGCCCCTTTTTGGTGAAAAAGGGAAGTATCAAACTCGGCTGGAACGGTATACTTAAGGCCGCCTTCGCCGAGAACCTTGCCGGGCGCAGCATTTCTGCTGTCAGGATCTCCACCCTGGATCATGAAATCTGTAATTACCCGATGAAATAAAAGACCATCATAAAAATTATTTTTTACCAGTTTCAAAAAATTAGCAGTGGTCTTGGGTGTTTTATTGGAAAGCCTCACCACCATAGTTCCTGAAGGAGTTTCTATTTTTACAAAATGGGACGAATTAGCAGCGTTGCCAGTGGTATTTGCCTTTTTGAAAACAGAACAGGAAGTAAATAAAAAGAGAATGAGCAGGTAAAATAAATACTTCATTTATTTAATTTTTAAAAATGTTCGCCTATGGTTTCAAAATAAAGTAAAATATGATCTTTCAAAAAATTTTCCTGCTCCACGGTATTATATTTGGGCAATTCTTTCAGCTTTTTAAAATGCGGCCATTTGTCTTCGTCGTAATTTTCAATTTCATAATACCCACTTTGACTCAGCAGCGTACAAACAGCCACGTGCATCAGGTCTTGTTTTTGTTCTTTGGTAAATTTTTTCCGGCTGCTGAAATTCCCGATCTCCTGGATGCCAATCAAAAATAAAATTGCTTCTACATCAGGCTTTTTCCCGAATTTATTAAAAAAATTCTCTTCCAATTTCCACCACCTTGATTGTAAATCGTCTTTTGCATTCATGCGACAAATTTAAAAGTTAATTGATTAAAAGATTTATAAGTTTAGTAGTATCAGTTTACAAAAAAGAAATCCTCAGCCTGCTTATAGTGAATCAACTTTTAGAGAAGATTTTTATTTTGCGTATCCCTACCCGCTATTTACCCACAAACTGCTGATGGCTTATTATATTTGCAAACAAAATAATATCCGCAGAATGTTACAGGTAAATTTCATAAAAGCAAACAGGGAAGCAGTTTTGGAAGGATTGGCAAAAAAACATTTTTCAGAAACTGCTTTGGTTGATACCATTATTTCTTTGGATGATGAAAGAAAAAAATTGCAGTTTGAACTAGATGAAAGGCAATCAAAAATTAATGCGACATCCAAAGAGATCGGACATTTGATGGCGAAAGGGCAAAAAAGAGAAGCAGAAGAAAAGAAGCTGGAAGTAGCGAGTTTAAAAGGTTTCCTACAGCCGGTCCAGGAAAAATTATCTTCTGTTGAAAAAGAGCTTTACGGCAGCCTGATCAGGTTGCCCAACCTGCCACATACTTCTGTTCCTGAAGGAAAAACGCCCGAAGAAAATGAAGTGGTAAGAGAAGGAGGTCAAAAACCAACGCTTCCCAACAATGCTTTGCCTCACTGGGTTCTTGCAAAAAAATATGATCTGATCAATTTTGAATTGGGCAATAAAGTTACCGGCGCAGGCTTTCCTTTTTATAAAAATAAAGGAGCGAAATTACAACGCGCCTTAATTCAATATTTTCTGGATTTCAACACTGCCGCAGGTTACACAGAATATGAACCGCCATTTATGGTGAATGAAACGAGCGGGTATGGAACCGGGCAATTACCCGATAAAGAAGGGCAAATGTATCACGTAACGCTTGATAATTTATTTTTAATTCCAACTGCAGAAGTGCCGCTCACCAATATTTACCGCGACGATATTTTGAAAGAAAATGAACTTCCAATAAAGATGACAGCTTATACTCCCTGCTTTCGCCGCGAAGCCGGAAGCTATGGAAAAGATGTCCGTGGATTGAACCGCGTTCACCAATTTGATAAAGTAGAATTGGTGCAATTGGTTCATCCTGAAAAAAGTTATGAAGTGTTGGAAGAAATGCTTTTGCATGTGGAGAAATTGTTGCAGTCATTGAATCTTCCTTATCGCATTCTGCGCCTGTGTGGCGGCGATATGAGCTTCACTTCCGCGCTCACTTATGATTTTGAAGTGTACAGCGCGGCACAGCAAAAATGGCTGGAAGTAAGCTCTGTCAGCAACTTTGAATCTTTTCAAACCAACCGAATGAAGATTCGGTTTAAAGCCGATGGAAAAACACAACTGGTTCATTCCTTAAATGGTTCTTCTCTTGCATTACCAAGGGTTGTAGCGGCATTGCTGGAAAATAATCAAACAGAAGACGCGATTGTATTGCCTGAAGTGTTGTGGAAATATTTTGGTGCAGAAAAGATTTAAAGTGAAAATATAAATTGTGCTTATTTGTTCATTCACTGTTTCCAACGATGAACAGGAATTAAAAAAATATCCTTCCTGTTAAACTTCCCGTTTTACATTTAGTCTATCGTTCCTGTACGTCCTGATTTCTATATCAACACATTAAAAATGCCGTTGTCTAATCAACAAAAGAATCAGCACCTTCTTTGGCGCGCTGCCTTCGGCCCAATGGCTGAAAATGCAAATGAACTGGGCGATGTTTCCCAAAAAGATTTGTTCAGTCTTTTATTAAAAACTTCTTCTAAAAAATCTGCGGCTTTGCAGGTTGCCAGCGGTTCTTTTGACGGATTGGTAAAAGGAATACAGGATTTGGGAAAGATGCAAAACCTGAACAAGGATCAAAAAAAAGAATTAAGAAAGCAATCAGCCGAAGATATAAAAAGCCTAAACCTTCTCTGGCTAAGCGAAATGATAAACAGCGAAGATCAGTTGCGGGAAAAGATGAGCCTGTTTTGGCATGGCCATTTTGCATGCAGGGTAATTAATATTTATTTCCAGCAGCAACTTTTACAAGTAATCCGCGAAAACGCGTTGGGAAATTTTGGCGACCTTTTGCGTGAAGTGAGTAAATCCCCGGCGATGCTTTCTTTCCTTAACAACCAGCAAAACAGGAAGCAACATCCTAATGAAAATTTTGCCCGCGAAGTGATGGAATTATTTACGATGGGCAGAGGCAATTACACAGAAACAGATGTGAAGGAAGGTGCAAGAGCTTATACAGGCTGGGGTTTCAACCAAAGTGGAGAATTTATTTTCCGTCCATTCACGCATGATACCGGAGTGAAAACTTTTCTTGGCAAAACCGGTAATTTTGATGGTGATGATATAATTGACATCATACTGGAACAAAAAGCAACTGCTTATTTTATTACCCAAAAAATTTATAAATATTTTGTAAATGAAAATATGGATAATGAAAAAATTGCCCCCCTTGCTGAAAGGTTTTACCAGAATAATTACGATATAAAAAAATTAATGTCAGATATTTTTACAAGCGATTGGTTTTATGAAGAAAAAAATATCGGCAACAGGATTAAGTCTCCTGTGGAATTAATCGTAGGCATCCGAAGGTTAATTCCTATGGAACTTAACCGCCCCGAACTTCAGTTATTATTCGAAAGGATTTTGGGCCAGGTTCTGTTTTATCCTCCTAATGTAGCGGGATGGCCCGGCGGAAAAAACTGGATTGACAGCAGCGCGTTAATGTTTCGCATGCGGCTTCCTCAGTTGTTGACAAATTCAGGCAAGCTGTTGTTAAAGCCGAAAGAAGACGATGATGTGATGATGGGAAGAGAAGGCGCTGAAACGAATAACAATAACCAGAATATTTTAGTAAATGTTGACTGGGATACTGTGTTTAAGGTTTTTGCTAAAACTGATCCGGAAAATCTGTCGGGAAAATTAAATGAAATTATTCTTCAGACAAAAAAGTCTATCAACCCGAATATTTTAAAAAGATATATTGACAATACGTCAAGGGAAGAGTTCATTAAATCAACCATTGTAGAATTAATGAGCACCCCGGAATACCAGTTGTGTTAAATTTTACTATATAACGATTATGGACAAACGAAAATATTTTGTATGCTTATAAAACGAAAAGAATTTCTGCAAATTGGCTCCCTGGCTTCTGCTTCCCTGATGATGCCTAAGTTTTTAAAAGCTTTGGAAAAGAAAACGATTGTTCCTCCCGGAAATAAAGTATTGGTGGTTTTGCAATTCAGCGGCGGAAATGATGGATTAAATACAGTAATACCCATAAGAAATGATATTTATTATAAATCGCGCCCCAAACTGGGAATAAATAGGGACAAGGCATTGCAGCTAACAGATGACGCAGGAATTAATCCTGCGTTGCCCTTTTTTAAAAATCTTTTCGATGAAGGAAACCTGGGCATTATGAACAGTGTTGGTTATCCCAATCCGGATCGTTCGCATTTTCGCAGTATGGATATCTGGCAGAGTGCAAGCAACAGCAATGAATATGTAAGCACCGGCTGGCTTGGTCGTTTCCTGGATGCACAATGTTCAGGTTGCGGCAAACCGACCCAGGCGCTTGAAATAGATGATGTACTTAGCCTTGCGTTGAAGGGTAAAAATTTAAAAGGCCTTGCATTGCGCGATCCAAAAAAATTATTCAGTTCGAGCAATGAAAGATATTACAAAGAGATCAATGCGGTTCATGAAAATGAAGAACCTGTGGTGGATTATCTTTATAAAACATTAAGCGAAACCTTAAGCAGCGCAGATTATATTTATGAGCAAAGTAAGCTTTCTCATTCTTCACAAAATTATCCGGCAACAGGATTGGGAAGAAATTTTAAAACCATCTCTTCTCTCATTTTAAGCGACATCAACACTAAAGTTTATTATGTAAGCCTTGGAAGTTTTGACACGCATGTAAACCAGGAAAACCAGCAGAAAAGATTATTTACTGAGCTGAATGACGCTATAAAGACTTTTGTGGCTGATATGAAAACCAATCACCGTTTTGAAGATGTTACCATTATGACCTTTAGCGAATTTGGAAGGCGGGTGGCGCAGAATGCAAGTGGCGGAACAGACCATGGAACAGCCAACTGTATGTTTTTTATTGGTGGAGGATTAAAGCAAAAAGGATTGATCAATGCTATGCCTGATTTAAATGACCTCAATGAAGGAGATTTAAAGTTTTTGGTAGATTTTAAAAGCGTTTATGCCACACTGTTACACAACTGGCTGGAAGCTGATGACCATGGAATTCTGGGAAAAAAATATGAATTGCTTGACTTTATATAGCAGAATTTTATCCTCAGAAATAATATAAAAATAATAAAAGGCTTATCAAAAGCCTCTTTTATATAAATATATTTTGATCTTTTCATAAGAGGGATGGCATTTATAATGAACGCAGTTCTTCATGAAGATCGCGTTCATTCCAAATGGAGCCTCACTGTATAAAATTTTGCCGCCATAATTTCCCGCCCCTATAAATCCTGAAATTGAAATTTCCAATTTCTTGTTGCTCTATTATTCCTGCGATTAGATGATAAAAAGGGGGATACAATAAATAAATTCTTGATTTTTTTATGCCATTGTTTTAAAAAACTGTATGTTTGACAATAATAGCGTTATTGCAAATTTTATTCCGCTGACAGATTGCTTCGACGATAATAAAATGGAAGAACAAAAGCGGGATAAAATTTAACCAGTTCAAAGTCAAAATTTAAAATAAACCAACTTACTATGCGAATCAAGCTCTTCATGATGATTGCCGGAATGATTGTTATTGCTTCGATGGCTTTTTCTCAGCCTGCTGCTACCCTGAATGTTAATGTAAACGCAGGAAAAGAAATAATTTCAAAAGATATATACGGAATGTTTTCTGAGCATCTTGGCCGCGATATTTATGACGGCTTTTGGGTGGGAAAAGATTCGAAAATCCCTAATAAAGATGGTATCAGACTCGACATTGTAAACGCGCTAAAGGCTATCAAAGTTCCACTGATGCGCTGGCCGGGCGGATGTTTTGCAGATCAATATCATTGGATGGATGGCATTGGCCCAATGGCAAAAAGGGCAGAAACTGTAAATATGAGTTGGGGCGGCGTGAGTGAAAATAATGAATTTGGAACCCACGAATTTATGGAACTGTGTGACCTTATCGGCTGCCAGGCCTATATAGCAGGTAACATGGGAAGCGGAACAGTAAAAGAAATGTCTGAATGGATAGAATATGTAAATTCTCCACTTGAAAGTTCTGTCACTAAAATGCGAAAAGAAAATGGCCGTGAAAAGCCATGGTATG
>JBIQMJ010000269.1:0-6514 GCA_044463445.1 Segetibacter koreensis | reverse complement strand
ACGGCTATTTTCCGGCTTTCCGGCGTTCACTGGCGAACACCGCTTACACGCATAGCCGAGATTATCGCAGTATCCAATATTACATTTGCGGCATTGATTATTATTGTTGACATGGGACGTCCTGAAAGACTGTATTTTTTATTCTCGCATGGACGCATACAATCTCCCATTCTTTGGGATGTAATCGTTATCACCACTTACTTTTTTCTTAGTTTATTTCTGCTATATATTACTTTGATCCCCGACATCAAAATGATGATTTCATTGAAACACAAACTCGGTAAGCCTTTTTCAAAAGTATACAAATGGCTGGCTTCATTTTGGAAAGGAACAGCAGCACAGGAAAAGATCCGCGACAGGGCTATCACTATACTTTGTATCATCATTGTGCCCGTAGCTTTTTGTATTCATACCGTAACTTCATGGTTGTTTGCAACTACTTATAGGCCAGGATGGGACAGCAGTAACTTTGGCGCTTACTTTGTTTCAGGCGCTTTCCTGGTTGGGGCCGGAGCAGTATTAATTGCCATGTATGTTTACCGGCGGGTATACCATCTGGAGTCTTATATAACTGATGTTCATTTTGACAAAATGGGAAAAATAACAGTATTACTTGCTTTACTGTATTTATATTTTAATGTGAATGAATTTATGGTTCCTGCATTTAAAATGAAGAATGAGGAAAGGGATTATTTGAATGGCCTTTTTAATGCCGACTATTCAATCATGTTCTGGTTTGCAGTGTTGACCGGAATGATCATTCCAATATTAATCATGATATTTAAAAAAGGAAGAAAACCCTTACCCATGTTTATTGTAGGTGTAATGGTGGTGGTAGGCGCCTGGTTTAAAAGATACCTGATAGTTACTCCCACTCTTTTGCATCCGTTCCTGCCAAAATATAATTCACCACTTCGGTTCAATTATTATTTTCCCAGTTGGGAAGAATGGGCCATTACTATCGGTTCCATGGCCGGAGTTCTGCTGATCATCACTTTTTTTACCCGATTTTTTCCTATCATATCAATTTATAAAACACTGGAAGATAAACAGGCAAATACCAGTAAAATTGAAAAAACTGAACTATATGAAACCCTGCAAGTATCATAAAATAATTATCATCCTTGTGTTCCTTAGTGTACCCTGGATTAATCCAATTAAGGCACAGGATTCTGTAGCGCCTAAAACGCAATTGAGCCTAAGCTATTTCCTGCCGGTAAACAACGCTCCTTACCTTGAAGTAAATACAAGAAAAAAAGTAGGACGCAAATTTGAACCGGTAAAATATATCCCTGTAAATATTTATTTTGATGTTACCGATCCAAAAAATTTATTAGGCAAAGTGATTACGGACTCTATTGGGAAGGCAAGAATCGGTTTGCCACCTTCTTTTAAAAGCGTTTGGGATTCACTCAATGAATTTAAGTTTGTAGCAGAGTCTGCATCACCCGGAGAAGGAGAGGGGTTAAATGCTGAAATCACTGTGAAAAAGGCAATACTTGCAATTGATACTACTTCAGCAGATGGAATTAGAATGGTGACGGCTGAATTGAAAGAAAAAAATGGCAATGATTGGGTTCCGGTGGGAGATATTGAGATGATACTTTCTGTAAAAAGATCACTTGGTAATCTGCCGGTTGGAGATAAAGAGAGTTACCTCTCTGATTCTACCGGGGTTGCAAGCGCTGAATTTCAGAGAGATTCTATTCCTGGTGACCAGAAAGGAAATATTATTCTTGTAGCGCAGGTATTGGATAACGACATTTATGGTAACCTGGTAACTGAAAAATCGGTGAATTGGGGGAAATCAATTAATGCTCCTAAAAATTTCTTTGCTCAGAGAACACTATGGTCAATAGGTACTCAAGCTCCATTATGGCTGCTCTTTACGGTTTACTTTATTGTTATTGGTGTCTGGGGAACTTTTCTATACCTGATATTCCAGGTTCTGAAAATAAAGAAACTGGGAGCTTAAATTTTTTGTTTGCCCGAACGGATAATTTATGCTTACAACCGGATTTTCCTTCCTGTCTGAAATGCGTTTAACTTCAATAAAAAAACCGCTTCAAAAAAGCGGCCTGGTACCCGGGATGGGAACTGAACATTACTTACCTTACTTCACTTCTGTTTACTCACTGTTACCTCTGCAATTCAATGCTGTAAAGAGTTTCATCAAGATAGATATTTTTTTAAAAAATCTAATTTTAAAAAAAACTGTCAGTAAAACTGTCAGTAAATTTTATTTTTGCAAGAAAAAGATATATTATCATGGCCAAGATTAATTTCTATTTAAATAACAAAGTCGATCATAAGGGTCACAGTACAATTTTGTTGTATTTTTCCTTCAAGACTTTAAGAATACCTGTAACAACAAATGAAAGTATTCCCGCTAAATGCTGGAATAAAAAAAATCAACGAGTGAGAATTTCTTATAGTGAGGGAAAATCTATAAACGAACGATTGGACGATCTTGAGTTGAGGATAAAACAAATGTTCAGAGAAGATTTTTCTGATGTTGCTCCAAGAAGAAGTGTTGTGAAAGAAAAGATTCAAAATATAATTAATCCTCCGGACGAATTTGATCGTAATGATTTTATCAGGTTCGCTCAATCTTATACCGAAACCTGTTTAAGAAAACTTCAAACAAAGAAAAATTATCGACAAGTAATTAATCACTTAATTCTATTTAAAAATCAAAGCAAAGAGTATAAAAAGGATTCCATTTCCTTTAACCAAATCGATCTGGATTTTTATAATGAATTTTATAAATACCTAGAGGGTAAAGGCTTAAGTAAGAACACTATTGGAATGCATTTCAAAAATATTAAGGTATTCATGAAACAAGCGTTAGAAAGAAATTTACACCAGAACCAAAGCTTTATGCTTTCGGGCTTCAAGGTCGTTAGTGAAATAACTGATGCGCCCTATCTATCATTGCACGAGTTAAAAAAAATTTATGAGTTGGACTTAGCTAACAACCCGGGATTTGACCGGATTAGAGATTTGTTTATAATAGGATGCTGGACGGGCTTAAGATACAGCGATTGGTCTCAGGTTAACAAATGCAATATCGTTAATGATAGTTTCCTGCATATAAAAACAATCAAAGGAGAACGATTAATTACGATTCCTTTGCATCACTACGTAAGAAAAATCCTGGAAAAGTATGATTACATCTTGCCTCCGGTAATAAGTAATCAAAAAATTAATGAGTACTTGAAAACAATTTGTCAGTTAGCAGATATAAATGATACTGTTTCGAATACAATTACAAAAGGAGGCAATCGGACCCAAGAGGTAAAATACAAATGGGAAAAAGTAAGTACGCATACTGCCCGAAGATCATTCGCAACAAATATGTATAATATGAATGTTCCCAGTTTGACCATAATGGCAATTACCGGCCACACTACAGAAAAGAATTTTTTGAAGTATATCAAAATAAATCAGGAACAACATGCAATAAACCTATTGAAGATATGGGAAGAACAAAATTTCAATCATTTAAAAGCGGTTTAAGCGCAAAAGCCGATGCAAAATACTTTTATTCATCATAACATCACAGCTACCATTATACGCTATTACTGTTTACCGATGGAAACCTTAAAGGTGAATCGAAATTATTTCCTATCTGTATGTTGATACTATTCAGATGAATTTTGCCTTAGCTATAATTATTTTTTTAATTGGCAGTTGTTCATCTAGTAAACAATGTTGACTGAAGTGCTTTTAATACGCTTGAATTAAAACTTCAGTAGGGATATTTAATCGATCATGCAAAAAATGAATTGTTAAGTTATATTTGGTTTGCTTTCAACAATGTTTTTTTCATCGGGCGCTTTACAGTCGCTAACGCGCTTAAGCCTACGGGAAATAATAATGTCTTTGAAAACTTCGTTAACTGTCGAGACAAACTAATTTCCCCTTGCGTGTTCAAAAAATGTCAATAGCATTAAGGTGTTGCACCGGCTTACGCACAACCTCCAGGGCTTTGTGCAGACGGGAAATTCAACTTCCCGTCTGGCCGAATCGTCAGCAGAATGTAAAATAAAAAAGTTAATTATTTGTTCGTGTGCTGATTGGGTCAGCCCTAACTGCTGTTCATAGGCGCACAAATGCCGATATTTATTACTTCTGCCCGCTTGCCCAAAGCCCAAGTTTGTCGGCGGTGACGGTTATCAGGATTCCCCAGAATACTTTTGTGTAGACGTAGGATGTAGCAGATTCGCCTGAGGCAGAACACGATTTATCAACCTCCAAAAAATAGTGCAATCGATTGAAAGATTCAAAAAATAAAGTTTTGATACAGTTAATCAAATAAATTCGAAAAATAAATAATGATCAAGAATTCGTTTTAAAGACTTAAAATTGCTTTAAACAATTATCCTGATTTATTTTGTAATAAACTAAAAGATATGATTCTATTTATAAAATGATTCCTACAGAAGAATCTTTACATGATAACTTTCGCATTTTCTTTGATGAGCATTATCAAAGGTTGTGTAGCTACGCCTTTTCTTTTTTAAAAGATGAAGAAAGTTGTGAAGACATAGTACAGGATATTTTTATTAAAATCTGGTTGAATCGCCAGGATTTAATTGGTTCGGAACAGCTTAAGTTTTATGTATTTTCTGCTGTACGTAATAATTGTCTGACCCGGCTTCAAAAAAATAAAAAATACCGGGTGGTGGAAATGAACGATGAAGATGAGGTGGGGGAAATTAATATTAAGTTAGACCCGGAGGATGAAAAAGCAAATCCCACAGAACTTATAGCAAAAGCGCTGGATCGGTTACCTCCTAAATGCAGGGAAGTTTTTCTGTTAAGCAGAATTGGTAATCTTACCTACCTCCAAATAGCTGAAAACCTGGGAATTTCTATAAAAACGGTTGAGAACCAAATGGGTAAAGCATTGAAGATTTTGCGAAATTTTGCGAAAGAAAACAGGATATATTTCATTGTTGCCCTTTGCATTATTGGAGGTAATTATTATTTAAATCATCACATAGGGGTTTTCATTGAAAAATGGTTTTATTAATGAATACACATGAGTAGTAAGGAAAACATAATGGAAATTATCATTCGCCACCTAAATGACGAAGCTTCAGTAGTGGAGCAAGAGGAGTTGCAGCAATGGCTAAAAGAAGATCCTTCTAATCAAAGTGAGTTTGAAACCCTTAGGTTGTTATGGAATGATAGTGCTAAAGCCGCTTTGCATTCATTCAATACTGAAAATGCATGGCAAAAAGTAAGTGCTCAAATTTCACCTGCAAATAAAGGAAAAGTTGTCAGAATGTTTCCCTGGAAGAAAGCAATTGCTATCGCTGCTTCCGTTCTTATTATACTTGGGTTCTTTTATTTTTATAATACTGCTTCCAAAACAGAGTGGAAGGAAATTGTGGCCCGGGTTTCTAATAAAACTATTCAGCTTCCCGATGGAACCGTAATTACACTTCGCAAAGGAAGCAGCCTTAGCACTCCGGATAATTATGGAAAAGAATCACGCAAGGTTCAGCTAAAAGGGGAAGCTTACTTCCAGGTGCATCATGACGAAAAAATTCCTTTTTATCTAACTACCGATAAAAGCCTGATAAGGGATATAGGAACCGCTTTTTTAGTGGAGAGTAATGACTCAATAGAACAGGTTATGGTTACCGAAGGAAAGATTAGTTTTTCCGAAAAGGCCGATAAAGCAAAGGAACTTATTGTAAATGCCGGGGAGGCAGCAATCTTAAAAGAGCAAAAACCAGAACTTAAAATAATTGAAAGCAAAAATATGTTGTCCTGGAAAACGAATGTCCTTGTATTTGATAACACCGATCTGCAACAGGTTGCAGAAGATTTGAAAGATTATTATAATGTTGATGTTACCCTTTCTGAAGATTTAAAAGCCAGTGGGATTTTAGTAACTGCGCAATTCAGGAACGAATCGCTGGAAAATGTTATTAAAGAACTGCATTTATTTACCGGTCTGAGCATCCGAAAGCAGGACCATAATGTAATCATTTCAAAATAAGTGATTTAGAGTTTACGTTTACCTATAAAATCCTATATCTGTCAGCAGATATTTATCAGTCCTAAAATGAAAAACATTCTTTTACCTATTATAATTCTTTTTGGATTTCATGCTACTTCTTTTGCTCAAAGAAAAATACTTTCCAGGACCTATCATGCAAAAAAGACTACAGCAACTGTTGCTGAATTTTTGGAGGAAATAAAACTTTATAGTGGTGTAGTGCTTGAATATTCATCAAATAACATGGAGGCTAATAAAGTAATCAAATTGAATGGTGATGAAAATACCTTAGGTGAATTACTGGAGAAAGTGCTGGACGGCCAGCATCTTAAATTAGTGGAACAAAATAATAAAATCATGTTGGTGCCTTCACCTGAGCAATTTAGCCTGCAAGATTTTTTACCCTCCCGTTATACTCTATATGGATACATAAAAGAAGAGAGTAGTAAAGAACCCCTTATCGATGCAACAGTTTATGAATCAGATTCACATAAAGGA
>JBIQMJ010000268.1:0-6530 GCA_044463445.1 Segetibacter koreensis | reverse complement strand
GCAGATAGCCTTCTTGCTCTTTCCTCTTACACCCAGGCGCTTGGTGAAAACGACCGCCTGAAAGGAAATAGAGCAGCATCATTAATCAGGCTGTTGGAACTTTACCCAGTTGATACAGTTGATTATGAATTGTCGGTTAAGCGCTTTTCAGAGGCGAAGGCATATTATGCCCAAGGTGTGAAACTGATAAGTCCCTCTCACCCGGTTCTTAGTGTTCTTGACAAGCAATCGCGGTATTTGCAATTGAAAAGTGATGTACAAAAAAGCGCTGCACTCCCTTCTCTTCGCTTCATCGGCGGCTATGCCTATCGTGGTACAGGCATTGGTTCCAATAGCAAGGTGTCCGGTGCGTGGAAAGATGGCTTTTCCAATACCGCCGGCAACGTTATTGCCGGAATAGGTATCACCTGGAATATCACTGATTTGCATACCAAAAATCTGAACGCTGCCAACCTTTTAAAAGAAGCTCAAAGTGCCAGTTTGTTGCGCGAACAATATGAACAATCAATGCAGGCGGAATTATCTGCTTCACAATCTAAAATCATACAACAATTTCAACAGCTTACAAAAACATCTGAGGCGGTAAAACAATCACAGGAAGCCTATAATATGTACCTGGCCCGTTACAAAAGCGGCCTTATTACACTGAGCGAACTGTTACAAATTCAGATACTGGTAGAACAGGCGGAGAATAACCATATTGAAGCTTCGCGTGAATATTGGCTGCTGCTGGCAGGTGAAGCGTTACTGACCGCCGATTTTGATTTTCTGTTTAATAATCTTTAAATAATTTCTAATGAATTTAATCCGGTTTGCATTAAGAAAACCTATTTCTATAATGGTGGCAGTCATTGCAATTGTATTCTTTTCTGTTACAGCCATTAAAAAAATAAATGTCGATATTTTTCCGGAGGTGGAATCTCCCGCAATCTATATAGCCATGCCTTATGGTGGCCTTTCCCCGGCTTATATGGATGGCTTTATGGCCAACGAATTTCAAAAGGTTTTGCTATTTGTTAGTGGAGTAAAGAACATTGACTTTAAAAGCATCCAGGGATTGACCCTGATGAAATTAACATTCTATCCGGGTACGGATATGTCTCAAGCTGCCGCAGAACTTTCCGGTTCGGTTTCAAGAGCTATGGGTTTTCTTCCTCCCGGAGCGGTGCCACCCATTGTGGTGCGCTTTGACGGTAGTTCTTTACCTGTCGGAAAACTGGTATTTGAAAGTGAAACCCGTTCTATTGATGAGATACAATCTGAGGTGTTAACGAAGATCAGACCGATGCTAGTTAATGTGCCCGGCGTTACAGCCCCTGCGCCGTTTGGAGGCAGTGCGCGTTCGATTTTAGTAAATGTAGATCCGCAGGCAATGCAGGCCAATGGTTTAAGTCCTGAAGATGTTACCGTGGCTATTGCCCAAAGTAATCAGCCTTCCCCCGCAGGCAATATCCGAATAGGAGATCTGAATTATATGGCCCCACTCAACTCGCTGGCTAAAGGCCCGGAAGAGTTTCTGAATACACCCATAAAAAAGATAGGTGAGCGAATGATTTACGTTAGAGATGTTGCTCATGTGGAAGATGGCGCAGATGTAACTTTTGGTTATGCTATGGTAAATGGGAAACGCTCTGTTTACCTTCCGGTAATTAAAAAAGCCGATGCTTCAACGCTGAATGCGGTCAAAAACATAAAAGCTTCACTTGACAAGTTTCGGCACATCTTACCAGAAGATATGTCGGTCAGGTATGAATTTGATCAATCCAAATACATTGAGCGTTCCCTGTCTAATCTCATACATGAGGGGTTACTGGGTGCGCTTTTCACAGGATTGATGGTGCTGCTGTTTTTAAGAGATTTTCGGGCGGCGCTTATTGTTGTGTTAACGATACCGATAGCAATTCTTTCGGCAGTAATGGTGCTGTATCTTTTTGGGCAAACAATTAATATTATGACTTTGAGCGGCCTTGCGCTTTCAATAGGAATTTTGGTTGATGAAGCAACCGTAACCATAGAAAACATCCATCAACATCTTGAAGTGGGAAAGCCAAAACAGCGGGCCATCCTGGATGCTGTGATGGAAATTTCGATTCCAAAGCTGCTTATTTTATTAAGCATCCTTGCCGTGCTCACGCCAACTTTTATCATGACCGGAATTTCAAGGGATATGTTCATGCCTTTGTCTATGGCTGTTGCCTTTGCAATGATTGTCTCTTTTTTAGCCTCTCAAACATTTGTACCCATATTGGCCAATTGGTTAATGAAAGGGAAACATAATAAGGTGGCTATGTCAGCAGCAAAACGTGCCTTCTTTGATAAGTTTAGAGTACGCTATTCTTTCAGCATGCGTAAATGGTTTCCCAGGTCTCTTCCTCTGTTCATTCTTTATATAGTAATTGCAGGAGGAACCGCTGTTCTTTTGATAAATAAAGTAGGAACAGATGTGATGCCTGCTTCAAACAGCGGCGATTTTCAATTGCGCATACAGGCACCGTCGGGAAGCAGGATTGAAAAAACAGAAGAATTGTTTAATAATGTTATCGCTGATATTAAATCCCTGGTTCCGGCAAACGGCATTGCCATTACCTCGGGCTTTGTAGGACCGCAGCCTGCTAATACACCGATCAATTCCATTTTCCTTTTTACAAGTGCTTCCGATCAAGCTGTTCTTGAGGTTTCCGTTAATCAGGATGTCTATACCGGCTCAATTGAAAAGCTGAAGGAAGAGATCAGGAAGAAGACGGCGAAAAAATATCCTGCTGCCCGGTTCAACTTTGAACCAATGGAACTCACTGAAAAGATTATGGGGCAGGGAGCGATGACACCGATTGAAGTAAAAGTGGGTGCACGGCAGGTGAAAGCCGCTTATGCTTTTGCCAAAAAAATTGAGTTGCGTTTAAAGGAAGTTCCTTATTTAAGAGATGTGCAAATAACAGAATCCATTGATTATCCTACCCTGGAGATTGAAGTGAACCGCGACCTGGCAGGACAGTTCGGATTGAGTATGAAAGACATTACCCAAAGCCTTGTTACGGCCACGTCATCAACCCGATATACGAACAAAAATCTTTGGATTGATCCAAAATCAGGGCTTCCCTTCCAGTCGCAAATTCAGATTCCGGAAGGAGTTATGTCATCGGAAGAGCAGCTCAGGTCCTTGCCATTGAAGAAAGGAAGCCTTCGTCCTGTACTGGAAGATGTGGCAACGATACACAGAACAACAGCGCCTGCTCAGGTAAACCGGAAAGGGCCTAATCGATATGTGACCGTGATTGCGAATGTTCATGAAAAAGACCTTGGTACTGCCTCAAAAGCCGTTAATGCTGCGATAAAAGATGCAGGAGAACCGCCCCGTGGTATTACTGTCTGGACGGAGGGTACCATGCAATTACTAAGTGAAACTTTAGACAGTCTGATGTCTGGTTTAGTGGTGGCGATCGTAGCCATATTTTTGATGCTTGCTGCCTACTATCAGTCCTTTAAAGTCCCTTTGATCATACTATCCGTCGTTCCTGCTGTCTTTACCGGAAGCCTGATTATTCTTTTCCTTACCGGAAGTACCCTGAATCTTCAATCCTATATGGGAATTATCATGGCAATTGGCGTATCAGTATCTAATGCAGTTCTGCTTGTTGACCAAGGCGAATATTACCGAAAGCGCTTATTGCTAAAGCCTTTCAATGCAGCAAGGCTGGCAGCTTCTTCTCGTCTTCGGCCTGTGCTAATGACTGCGGCTGCTATGCTTGCCGGCATGCTACCAATGGCTATTGGCATAGGAGAAGGGGCTGAACAGATTGCTCCCTTGGGAAGGGCAGTTATCGGTGGACTGATCGCATCTACCATAACCATCCTGATGCTGGTACCGCATTTCTTCGCTTCATTTATGTCACGAACAAAGATTAAAAGCCCTTCTCTTGACCCGGATGACAGTGACAGTATTTATTACTCAAAACAAATTCAATAACAAACTATAAAAGCAAATAAGATGTTTTATAAAAACAAAAAATTCTCAACACTCATTTTAATGCTTCCAGTGCTGGCGCTGTTTTTTGCAGCATGTAATTCTCAGGAAAAGAAAGAAGCAACAGCAACTTCGAATCAACAATCGGTAAAACCCGCCAGTTACAAAACTGAACCGGTACATTTTATCAATCCCGAATATGAGATTTCCCTGCCGGCAGAGTTGGAGCCGTATGAACAGGTAGCTGTTTATGCTAAAGTGCCGGGCTTTGTGAAAAAACTGTATGTTGACCGTGGAAGCCGCGTACACAAAGGTCAGTTATTAGCAGTACTGGAGGCTCCCGAAATGACCCAGAAATACCTCTCAGACAAATCATCAGAACAGAAAGTATATAGCGATTACTTGTATGCCAAACAGGCTTACGACAGGATGGTGGATGCCTCTGCAACAACCGGTGCAGTGGCTGCCATTGAACTTGACCGGGCAAAAACCGCGATGGAAAGTGCAAAATCGGCCTACAAGTCCTCGAAAGCCGGAACAGCGGGAACAGCACAGCTTCAGAACTACCTCCGCATTACTGCTCCATTTGCAGGAATTATTATGGAAAAAAAGGTTTCTGTGGGAGCGCTGGCAGGTGCAGGTTCGGGCCAGCCGCTGTTTATGATGGCGCAGGAAAACCGGCTTCGCTTAACGCTGTCACTTCCTGAGAAACATGCGGCTTCTATCAGGCAAGAGATGCAGGCGACCTTTACCATTAGCTCACAACCGGGTATTGTGTTCAATACAACACTTTCCAGAACCTCAGGGCTGCTCAGCCAGCAGGATCGCTCGCTCACCTTAGAATTTGATGTTGATAATTCTTCAGGAAAATTGCAGGGAGGTGATTATGCGCAGGTAAAACTGAAGCTGCAACGAAAAGTGCCATCCTATTGGGTAAATACTAAAAGTGTACTCAATAATCAGATGGGAACATTTGTGCTTACGCTAAATGATAAGGTGGTCAGGCGTATTCCAGTGAAGGAAGGTATAAGATCAGACAGCCTTACAGAAATATTTGGGAATTTATCCCAACAGGATCATATCATTTTAAAACCGTCTGAAGAAATAAAAGAAGGTAAAATCAATTAGAAATTTTAAACCTGAATTATGAAAACTCAAACGAAAAGAATCTCATTTTTCCTGCTATCATTAATCATAGCAAGTTTCACTTTTACAGCTTGTCAAAGTACAACCAATGAAAATACACAAATCCCTCCAGTGCCGGTGGAAAAAGAAATTGGAAATCGGCCCGCCCACGCACCGGATGTTAGCTTCCTCGGCGAAAATGGACAAACGGTTACTTTAAGTTCCTTAAGAGGGAAAGTAGTGTTCATCAACTTCTGGGCTACCTGGTGCCCGCCCTGCAAAGTGGAAATGCCAGGGATCAATAGGCTAAAAAAATCTTTTAAGGGTAATGATCAAATTGTTTTTTTGATGGTAGATGTGGATGGTAACCTAAAAAATCATCGGCATTTATGAAAAACAATAAATATGACCTTCAGGTGTATGCCCCTGCAAGTGCTATTCCTTCCAATTTTCTTGGCATGGCAATACCTACTACAGTTATACTCAACAAAAATGGCGAGATAGCTACACGCGTTGAGGGAGCCGCCGACTATTCTAAGCCGGAAGTGTTGAAGGCGCTGAATGAATTGATGTCAGGTAGTTAAGAAAAATAATCATAATAAATTGACCAAAATGAAAAACAATAATCAGAAAGAAACGAGTAAAAAAAACTTCCCGCAATATATCCGTAAAAATGGATTGTCCATTTTGTTAGGCATTGGGCTTGTGGTAATGATCGCCAGTCCAGATGCCAAATCGTGGGTACTGAAGCAACTAATGATCACCGGAATCTTTAACGCCAATATTGATAACAAAAACTCTGAAGAAACTTTTGAAAAAGTTGCTGATTTTAAATTCAAGGATGAAAATGGGAATACAGCAAACATTTCTTCCCTTCAGGGAAAGGTTGTGTTTATTAATTTTTGGGCTTCCTGGTGCCCGCCCTGCAGAGCAGAGTTTCCATCTATCCTGTCTCTTTATGAAAAATATAAAACAAATCCCAATGTTTATTTTTTAATGGTCAATGAAGATGAGAACGTTTCTGCCGCTAAATCATTTTTGGAAGAGGAACATTATCCATTTCCCATTTTTAAGATTGATGGCATGATACCTTCAGGTATCTATTCCGGCACTTTGCCTACAACAGCGGTGCTTGATAAAAAAGGCCGCATCAGGTACCATCACGAAGGGTTTGCCAATTACGGGTCAAAGAAATTTATAAAACAAATAGATGGTATAGTAAATGAATAAATAAGTAAGAATTCTAATTGATGATTTCAAACGATGCGAAAAGATGCCACGGCTTACGGATAAAAATGCGCATAGAAAAAATCCAATTGGATACCGTATGTTCATAATAAGACTATTTGGTATGATCCCATTGCTATCCCTTTTTAATTACTAAGTGGCTCAACTCCGGGTCATTAAGTAACCGTTCCATTTCGGATTGAATAATGTCCTGTAT